>DRLW01000446.1 GCA_011375275.1 Bacteroidota bacterium | reverse complement strand
TGCACCAGAACAGTCAATCCGGTTTCCCGCAGGGGCAGACCGGAATTTCCCAGACGCAGTCATGTTGCCGAAAAGATGAGATTCCGGCACTGCGCTTCGCTTGGCCGGAATGACCGATGCCGGTAACTGGTCCGGGCCCGGTTTGCTGAGTAAACTGGATGGCAGGGATATATGGTGAAGAGAAACGAGCGGTAGCAGGGCTGTTTTACCTCCCACCGCCGTCTCTTATTTTTGGGCCGGCACACCGCATCGCACACGGAGCGGCTGAGCCGCCGGCTCAGCAGGTTACTGACCCTGATTTCACAGGAGGGGAGAGCATGCAGGACAAACTGTATTTTTACAAAGCGCACATCAACAGCGTGTATGACGGCGACACTTGCCGCATCGATGTTGATCTCGGCTTGCATACGTGGATACGCGATGAGCCCGTGCGTCTGAACCGCATCAATGCGCCTGAAGTGCGTGGCGCAGAACGCCCTCGCGGGCTTGAAGCACGTGATTTTCTGCGCGAGCTGATCCTGGGGAAAGATGTCCTCATCGAAACGTTTAAGGATAAAAAGGGCAAGTATGGCCGCTATCTGGTCGAAATCTGGCTGGAGCAGGATGGGGAGTATCGCAACGTCAACGACATGATGGTTGTGGCGGGATTTGCTGTTTACAAGGAGTACTGAGCTTACATGCGCATTGCTGTCATCGCAGATATTCACGGAAATATCCATGCCCTGGAACAGGTGCTGCGCGATATCGACCGGCAGCGCGTTGATCACATCATCGTCAACGGTGATCTCGTCAACCGCGGGCCGAATAATATCGACGTTCTGGAACGCCTTGTGCCCCTTGGCCTGCCGACAACGCTGGGAAACCACGAGGATTTTCTATACCATTTTGCCCGGGAAAACAGCGATGGTATTCCCCACGAATGGTACGTTGATCCGTTCTGGCAGAGCACGCGGCGGGTTGCCGAACAGCTTGCCGAAAAGGGCTGGGACAGCTATTTCGCCGGACTCGAAATGACCTATCAACCTGAGATACCGGCAGCACCGCCGGTTCTGGTTGCCCATGGCACTCCGCGCCACAATCGCGAGGGTCTGGGACGATATACGCCTCAGGCTGTTCTCGATGATCTATCCCGGGACTATCCGGCGGCTGTCTATGTCGGCTCGCACATCCACGCCCAGTGGTTGCTGCAGCGCAATGGCCATACTTTCGTGAATACCGGCGCTGTGGGCATGCCGTTCAACCGGGACCCGCGGGCGCAATATCTCATCCTCGAGCTGCGGCAGGAAGGCTGGCATTGTGATTTCAGAGCAGTAGAGTACGACCGGCAGGCTGCGATCGATGCGTATGAAAAAAGCGGTTATCTGCGCCCGGGAGATA
This sequence comes from Bacteroidota bacterium, assembly GCA_011375275.1. Lineage (GTDB taxonomy): Bacteria > Zhuqueibacterota > Zhuqueibacteria > Zhuqueibacterales > Geothermadaptataceae > Geothermadaptatus. The sequence continues at coordinate 3,121 of DRLW01000446.1, read as the reverse complement.
TGGCGACCATGCTTTTTCGTGAGGAAATGCGCCTTGCACGCGCGCTGTTTGGCCCGTACTGGCGCTGGATTGAGGAAACAGGGGAAAAACCGGGCTGGCAAAGCTGGCGGCTTTTTCAGGAACGCTATCCCGAGCGCTACGCCGGAATTCTGTCCGGCGCAGGGGAAGGCAATAGCTGATCAGCCTGCGATATTCTGTTCTGCCTCCGGTGGGGTATCCTGAGCGGTTGTCTCCGGAGCAGAATTCCCGCTCCCGGCCTGATAATCTTCCAGCTCCATGATCAGCTCGCGATTAAAAAAGGGGTAGAGCGTCTTCAGAAGCTCACCATCAGGGTCGAGCAACGTCATGATTTTCATCTGAGCATATTCCACCAGTACAACCGTGGCGTCTTCGCCTTTACCGATGCGGATTTTCTTCTGTTTGATGTTGAAGGGCTTGATGCTGGCGGCAGGGATGACCAGCGCCTCGCCGGTCTCCTCGTGCGTGAATGTTACCTCAACCAGACCTTTCATCATGCTGGTGAAAAGATGGCCGACCTGCAGGCTGTTATCCAGCTCCGACTCGCACTGGATGACGAGCTGAGGAATGATGTCGCCGTCGGGGTTCTTATCCTCTGCCGGCCAGTATTTTTTGATGATCGTGTTGGAAAAAGTCATCGTCGTTGTCCTGATTTGCCAAAAGTCCGGGGTGAAATGTTTTTATTTTGTTCTGCGTTCCCATTCCGCATCTGGCTGCTTCCTCCCCCTTTTCTGCGAAATGACGGCTGAAAATAGCGCTAATTTTACAAAATATTGATCAGCAATGCAAGGCTTTCCTGCAGCCGCAGAATCGCCGCAACACAGCGCATGCGGGCGGTTGCTGGTGTGGTCTTTGCTGTTAAAATTTGATCACCCCCGGGTATTACCTCGATTGACTCACCTTAATTTTACCTGCATGACATTGTGGAGGACATGATGCGAAAAAACTGCGTGTTCATTTTGCTGTGGTTGCCCGTCCTGCTGGCGTGTGACGAACAGCCGGTACAGATTCCACCGGAAAACGACAGCATTTTCGTCGTCGATACGTTTGATGTCAAAATTATTTACGAAGACACGCGCGGCTTTCTCTATCCGATGATGCGACACGACGTTACATTTTCCGGCCATCGCACGACTCAGGGCTACATCGATTTTTTTGGCTACAAAAGTGATGGCGTCGAAAGTCAGATTCTGCTGGAATATTACGGAGCAGGGGCTTCGGCGGGAACGCCGTTTGACTTCAGAAATCTGTATTGGTCGAATAAAATGACACAAGTTGGCGGGAAAGTCTCGTATCGTTTCGAAGCCGGCTCGATGGATCCCGATGAAATGGGTGACCGGATTGTCCGCACGGGAGAAGCCGTGATCCAGCCCGACGCCGGTGACGATGCTCCGGTGAGCAACAGTTTTCAACTGGCCGGCGAGGCGGAAAGCTGGTATGGGGTTGCCGGCGTGTCTGCCGGTGGCGATCAGGTTTATTTTCTCAAAAGAATATCCGGACCGGAGCCGATGATCGCGCGGGTGCCGGCAACGGGAGGAAGTGAGGAGATTTTGGCTTCCGCGGGCACGAACGTCAGTGCAGCGGTGCTGGATGCGGGCAACCGCCGGCTGGTTTTATCCTCTGAAACGCTGAAAAACGCGTTGCTGATTTATGCACTGGAAACCGGCACATGGGATACTCTGCAGGTCGCTGCCGGGTTTAAAGCCTCACCTCTGGTTGCGCTGCCCGAGCCCGGAAAAATTGCTGTGCTCACCGCGTCAACCGATCCTGCGGAGCTGACACGCGCGGCGATCATCGACTTGGCCGGCGGCGAGATCACGCCGGTGACGAGCCTATCTATCCCCGTGGGGCATGTCCGCTGGCTTGCATCGGTGCCGGGAACGAACGAACTCGCACTCAAGGTCGATGGCAGCACGCGTATCGTGGCGGTTGATTACACGACGAACGGAGTGCGCACGTTGCTCGATGACTATACCGGCGGTATCTTTCACGTTTTGACAAAGGAAGGGCGGCTCGTTCGTGTCCGGTCGCGGGACGAGGACAGCGGCAAAGAGATCATCTGGTTGCGGCATGATAATCTCTTTGCCGAGGATGGTACCAGCGGCGAGTGGCTGACTCGCTACCTGGGGCGCGACGCGCTGCCGGTGCTCTCCCCGGATGGCCGCTTTTTCGTATTCAGTTCTCAGCGCCGCGGTCACTACGGGATTTGGCGTTTTGATTTGTGACAAGTGGGCGTGCTTCGAAAAATTGTATAAAATTCTACAGAAAAGACTTGTTTTTCTCGTTAAAAAAATTTAATTGCAGACCAGAATGTCCATTATCTTTTGCGCCGTTGCCTGAGTGACTTTTGCACGAAATAAAAAAAATGAACCGGCTGATTCTGCAAAAAATATCTGTAATTTTTGTGCTCGCGGGTTTTCTGCCAAGCACCAGCCCCGGTTTGTTTTATTGGGTCTCGCAGGTATATTTTCCCTCCCATGAAACCACCACAGCCGCTCGGGCGACGATGCAGCACTACTGTGCCTGCGAAGCCGGTGGCCACGACTGTACGTGCGGCGACCAGTGCTGCAGTCTCGCCGGCCAGGATACCACAGGGACAGGGGCCTGTATACAGGAAAGGCCGGAGCACGCCCGGCAGCAACCGGTTGACTCTTTTTCTTTCACCTCCTACAATCGTTATTTCCTCAGTGTGTTTTTACGGCTGGGGCTGCCCCGGAATAAGATGGCTTTGTTCGCAACCGTTCGTTGCGGCCTGCCTGAAAGCTGGGTTTCCCCGCCCGATCCACCTCCTCCACGATCTGCATTGTTGTGATCCCATTTTATTTTTCCTGACGTGATTTTGTCCGGGAACTCTGAAAGCCTGAGGCGTCTTTTGGCCGTCTGCGGGATACGTACGTCTTCTTGATGCATGCACCTCACCGGATAGTCCCGGCGAAGCGATCTTGCGCTGCATCCGTACATGCATTTCGCCTGACCGGGCATGCTGTATTGTGCCCCACGGGTGAGGTCTGCTTTGTTGGAAAAAAAGTCGTGCCGCGGAATGGGTTGGCGTTTCGGGTGTGAGCTAATCAAATTGACAACGAGTGGTAAAATGCCATACACT
>DRLW01000445.1 GCA_011375275.1 Bacteroidota bacterium | reverse complement strand
CCGTTTTCATACATATAACCCGGTCCGGATTCATCGAGATAGTATGTCTTACCCTTGACGGTGATCTGCTCCGGTGGATCGTCATGCTCGATGATATGTTCGCGGATATCGCCATCGATCATGCCCATCGGGATTTTTTTGCTGACCGTCCACTCCACTTCATCGTCCTGGCTGCGTTCGAGAAAAATGCGTTCGCGCCCGCTGAGCAGCTCCCACTCCTGGGTGATATACCCCTCGGTATAGTCGTATTTTCGATACCCTTTGACTTCCCAGGTTTTCATGTCAAAATCAACGAGCCAGCCCGGCTGCATTTTTTCCAGCCTGAGATCATTCGTGGGGTCGAAATCATCTTCCGGCTTCTGTTTGAAACGGTCGAAAAAGCCCATGGCTGATGCCTCCTGAGGAACGGTGAACAGGTACGCCGGCAAGCGGCTGAAGTTGCGAAGAAGGGTGGAAATGATGAATTTCGCCGCCCTGGACGGCAAAATCATCTGTTGATGTGCACAGTCGCTAATTTCGCCATTTCGGCAGCGATTGTCAATCCTTTCCTGACTGTGGGGGAAAATAATACGGCAGGAAGAAACCGCGGGCTGTGCAGAGGACACAACAGCCCGTTTGCGAAAAAAAAGAGACCTTAGCAGACAGGGCTGCGGAAGCCGTAGCCGGAATGCAGACTGCACAACCGGCTTCGGCAGAGCAACGCGGGAAAAAGGTCTGCTGGCGCTGTCTATTCTGTGACGGCGGGGCTGGCAGAGTCGCGCCCGAGAGCCGGGCGCAGGGTATAGTGCACCAGCTCGCCGGTCTCCGACAGTACAATCGCGACACCAGAAATCTCATCAGCGGACATCACCGGCAGCAGGCGCAACGGCGTACCGGCAAGAGCAATGCGCTGCTCGCGGGCAAAACGGCCATTGTCCAACCGCTGGCGCACTGCCAGGGCATAGCCCTCGCCGTCCCGGCCGGTGACGACTCTGATGTCGAAATACGGGCCCGTGAGTTGGAAATCCTCGTCCGGCGCATCTGCGTACAGGAGCGAGTCAGACTGTTGGCCGGGAGTAAAAGCCTCGCCATCGGCGACCAGCCTTCCCTTCTGCCATTCCAATCGGTACATCAACGAATCCGACGCGGACAACGCGAGAAAGCGCTGCCCCCCGGCATTTCGTTCGCGGCCGAAACCAGCGAGCGGGAAGGGCACAGCTACCTCTCCGGCGGGGGCAAACCCCTCACCTTCAGCGCGCAAGAGCAGGGCGCGGTTTTCACCCGCCAGCGGCAGTAACGTCGTGCCGTCAGGCAATGCCAGAGCTGCCAGCGGTCTTCCGCCCAGCGGCGTGCTGCGGGTGAAATAAAGCGAAGGTTTAAAAATATTGCGCAGCACTGTCACCGTGCTGTCGCCGGAGTTGCAGACGACCACGTCGTTGCGGCCGTCGGCGTTAAAATCTTCCGTGAGTACGAATACCGGTTTTTCGCCGACGCCGTAGAGATTTTCCGCCACGACACCCCGGCCGGCCCGGTTGAGAAAGACACGCAGCAGCCGCGAGCCTGCTTCGGTAACCAGCAGCTCGGGATAGCCGTCAGCGTTCAGGTCACTCAAAGCAAAAGCTGAAGGCGTGCCCGGCAGGTCGATCTCGTGTTTTGCAGCAAAATCACCGTCTGCGCCGGCAGTAAAAACATGCACACTTTTGTCACGCCGGCTGAGCAGCACCAGATCATCACGGCCATCGCGGTCAAAGTCTGCTGCCTGCATGTCGATGGCATCGATGCCGGTTTCGAGGGTGGGGCCATAGGCCAGGCCTTCCTCACTGTTGCGATACAATGTCACGCTGCGGTCGATTTCGCTGAGCACGGCGAGATCATCGCGGCCATCGTTGTTCCAGTCCAGCACGGCAAGGGCGATCGGCCGCAGGCCGGTGGCCAGGGAATCGCCGTAAAAATAACCGCCGTTCTGCCAGGCGAAGGTATTCAACGTGTGGTCTGCTTTCAGCGCCACGGCGAGATCACGCTTGCTGCCGCGGAACTGCCCGCGGGCGATCGCCACAGGCTCGACACCGAGGGGGCTATCCATGCCCTTGCTGAAAAAGCCGCGGCCGTCATTGTGCAGAAACGCCAGCGTGTAGCTGTGCTGATTGACAACAGCCAGATCAACATAGCCATCGCCGTCGTAATCCACAGCCTGTGCCTGCCGGGGCGTGGTGCCGACAAAAACCTCGTGGCCGGGCGCAAAGTCAGCATCGCCCCGGTTGAGATGCACGACGACACGGCCGTTTTTGGCATCGATGACAGCGAGATCGAGAGTGCCGTTGCGGTCAAAATCCGCTGCAGTGGCGCTGACGGGCAGCGCACCGGTCGGCACTGTCGTGGTTTGGGTAAAGGTGCCGCGACCCCTGTTCAGCAGCACGGAAAAGCTGTTGCCCTGGCTGTTGACAGAGAGGATATCCTTCTCACCGTCGCCATCGATGTCTTCAAAAGCAAACCCCAATGGCCAGGTGCCGAGCTGCCAGGCACGGGGAGGCGTTGCGTAACGGCCATTTTCATTTTCGAAAACCAGCAGCCGGCTGGAGAGCGCAGCCGAGACCAGCAGTTCTTCATCTCCGTCTGCGTCGAGATCGGCAAAATGCAGGCTGGAAGGGCTGTCGTCGATATCCAGCGTATCTGCAGGTTGAAAGAAGCTCGAATCCGTGCCGTGAAAAAGCATCACCGAGCCACTGCCGAAGTTGGCCACGGCCAGGTCGGGCCTGCCATCGCGGGAAAAATCATGCACGGCAACAGCCACGGGTTTATCGCCGACGCGGATATTTTCCGGCGGCGCATACTGGCCTTTGTAGAGATTTTCCAGCACCGAGACCGTGCCGTTGCCCTCATTGGCGACCACCAGGTCCGGGAACTCCTGACCCTGCCGGTGGAGCGCTGCAATACCGGCGGGTTTCCAGGCGACGGAAAAATTTTTCATAATCGAAAACGTACGCCGGCCGCGATTAAAAAAGACGGAAATCCCATCGTTGAGGGTATTGCTGACAGCGATATCGGGTTTGCCGTCTGCGTTGAGGTCATCGATGAGCAGATTGACGGGCCAGTTGCCTGCGGCCAGGCCTGTTCCGCGCTCGAAACGGCCGCTGCCGTCGTTATACCACACCGCAACGCGGCTGTTGCCGGTTTCGGCGATGACCAGATCGACAGCACCGTCGCCATCCATGTCAGCGGCTTGCAGGCCGCGCGGTTTTTCTTCGACGGCATAACGTGCTGTCGCTTCGAACACCGCATCCCCGCTGTTGCGAAAAATCTGCAGCGTGCTCTTGCGTACCGAGAGGACCGCGACATCAGGGAGGCCATCGCCATCAAAATCAGCAATACTGATGGCTGCCGGGCGTTTATCGGTGGCATAATCGAGGCGGCCTTCGAGCAGGCGCTGAGCCTGCGCGGGCCGGCTGTTCAGGAGAATCAACGCGAGTAGCAAAACATGCAGAAAAAAAGGCATAACACGCTCCGGCACTGGTTTCAAAAAAAACGTCAATTTATCGGAATTGTCATCGGCGATGGCGGTGTATTCTTGAAGAGATTACCGGGCAGTAACAACCAGAGCGGGAAACCCGGCAATTTATTCCGCTATTACCCGGAAAGGCCTGTATTATACGAAATGATGTGTACCGCCTCCATGCGCGCGAAAATCGACCGTTCTTCACCAGATCGTGCACATGTACGCCCGGGCATTCAGCCATGAAATGCCTGCCGGAAAACGCGCGACAACCCCATGATAAACAAAAAGATAACATGAGAAAAAATGTTCTCATGCCGGTGAGATACTCCCTGGCATAATTACTGCAGAATCCGAACAAATTTGCTTCAGATCATCTCGTATGGAGAACTCAGCATGACCCGTAACATCATGAAACATCTCGTTCTTCTTCTCGGGCTGCTGCCTATTGCAGCGTCCGGGCAAACAGTACGCATGACCGTAGAGACCTCTTTCCGCAGTGGTGTTTTGACGCTGGATGATATGCTCAACAGCAGCCTCTTCCGCCTGACCCTGACCAACAACGCCGCTGAAACTGCCAGCGTATATCTCCGCTTTGAGCTCAAACGGGAAGAAAACAACGAATACATCATGCGCGCACAGACGCGTCCGTTCAACATCGCGGGCCAGGGAGAGCGGAGTTTCACCAACGTTTCCCTGCTCAACGCCCAGGATGAAGACATCCAGAATGAAATTTTCGAATTTAACGAAGCGGCCGTGCCCGGATTGTATGAAACCGGTAAAATCCCTTCAGGCCGCTTTCTCGCCGTACTCGAGCTGTTTTCCGCAACCGGCGTTTTGAACGACCGTTCCGAGCAGCTCTGGATCATCAATATTCCCTCTACAGTCGATCCGATCTATCCCGGACAGGCGGCTCAGGCCGGCGACTGCTTCGAGCTGTTCAGCACGCGCCCGCGTTTTCTGTGGAACTCCACCGGCGATGAATTCCGGCTGATCATCTGCAAGGTTATCGATCAGGTCTATGCCGACCAGACCCTGAACTGCGGCGACATACCGAGTCAGCGGCCGGTAGATATCACCCTGCGTCGCGGCGTCGATTTTGACCTGGCCAAAACCGGCAACCAGTTTATCAGCATCAACGATCTTTTTTCGCGTCCGGACGTCAGCGTCACCGAGCTGGAAGAAGGGGCGAGCTACATCTGGCAGGTGATTCCCACTTACGGCGAGCCCGGGCCGGTCTGGTGTTTCCGCGTCGCCAATCTGAGCGGCATGGACGAGGAGCAGCTCCGGCAACGGCAGGTGATGAACATTCTGCAGGCCATTCTCGGCGGCGAAATCTATCAGGATCACCCGCAACTGCAGGGTTATGTTCCGACCGGTATTCTGTACAAAAACGAAGAGATCGATGTGGCCGCACTTGTTGAAATTTTGAAAGGAGTCAAAATTGAAAGCTCGACCGTCAAGTAGCTCCGGCCAGGAAGGGCCAAACCAGTACCAGCGCGTAGCGGCCGGCATCGTGCGCGCGGGTATTTTCGCTGCAGTCCTCAGCCTGTTGTTGTCCCCATCTGCCCCCCTTGCCGCACAAACCGGCAAGGCAAAAGATATCGCACTGATTCTGCGCGCCAAGGGCAGGGTTCAGAAAGTTCCGGCGGGTAAAAAACGCGCCCTGCGCGCCCGCAAAGGCGACCGCCTGCACTCCGGAGACATCATCCGCACGGGCAGAAATTCGCAAGCGTCCCTCATTTTTACCGACGACAAAAGCCTGGTCAAGCTGCGCCCGCAATCGCAGCTTGTCATCAAAGGAAAACGTGAGAAGAAAAACGTCAAGAAAACCCTGTTCATGCGCCTGGGCACCCTCTGGGCCAAGGTGACCAAAGGCAATCTGTTCCGTGTCGAAACGCCTTCCGGGGTGGCTGCTGTCAAGGGTACCGAGTTCGAAGTCAGTATCGATCAAAGCGGTACCATGACCGTAACCTGCTTCGAGGGCATTGTCGAGCTGTTCAACCGCCACGGCAAAATCGAGATAAAGGCCAATATGCGCGGGGAGCTCACCGCAGAGCAGGCGCCGGAGGCCAAAGAATGGAGCGGCCGGGACGACGAGATCCGCATCAAGTTCGAAAAGGATGGCGAAGTCAAATGGCTGATCATCAAGTTCAAAAACAAGACTTCAGAGCAGGAATAAAGCCACTTTTCACGCACGAAATACAAGGATGATGACACCATGGGTTATCGATTTCCAGTGACGGGAATACAAACCTTTCTTCTCGCTCTCCTGCTGCCTTTTTCGCTGCTGAGCGAAACACGACGCCAGGGGATCGAGCATTTTCCGGTCTCCATGGCCAGGCAGGCACAACCGATCATGATCACAGCCCGGCTGCTGCAGAGCAAGGCAACGCCGGTCTATGTGCGCGCCTATTTCAAGCACCCCAACGAAGCCAATTTCCGCCATGTCGATCTGCGCGGCAGCTTTGATTCCTACTCCGGGGAAATTCCGGCCACGGAAGTCCGGCCGCCATCGATCCAGTACTTCATTCTCGTGCTCTATCCTGACCGTTCCATGGAGACGCTGCCCGCGGCCAACCCCTACGGCCGGCCTTTTGAAGTGCTTGTCGAAGCAGATGCTGCTGCAGCGGCAGAACTGGAAAAGAGTAAAGCCGCGCAACAGAAGTCGCCGGAAACAACGGGCCGCGAGGCTCAAAAGCCATCTGCGCGCAGCGCACAACCCAAACAGCGCGGTGCTTCTCCGGCCTCTGCCTATGTCATCAGTCCCGAACCCGGGGAGCAGGTGAAATACGATGAGGTCGTCATCGCTGCAGGATTTGACGGCGGCGAGGTGGGTGTGGATTCAGCGAGTATCCGTATCGCCCTGGACGGCAAAAACCTGACTTCGCGCGCCACGATTTCGGAATATGTCGTTACCCTGTCGCCAAAACGGCTGGCGCCGGGATCACACCGGGTCATCGTCGTGGCACGGGATAAAAACGGCAAAGCGCTGAAACCGCTGAAATGGACTTTTGTCGTCGAGGGGCTGCTGGAGCCCCAGGCCATCACGCAAAAGAGTTACAGCGGGCGCGTGTATTCGGATTACCGGCAGGACAAAATCAAGGGCAGTACACGCGATGCCTTTACTTTTGGCGGCGAGCTGAGCGGCAGAGCCGGTGGCTATGAGTACAGCAGCCGGGTGTATGCCACCTCCCTGGAGTCATCGCGGCTGCAGCCGATCAACCGCTTCTCGTTCTCTGCACGCAACCGATTTCTCGATATCGGCCTGGGCGATGTCTATCCCTATTATCACGACCTCGTGCTCTGGGGGCGGCGCGTACGCGGAATCGCAGCGACGCTCAACCTGTGGCAGGTGCAACTGCAGTTCACCACCGGCCAGACAAAGCGCACGATCACACCGGTCTATGATTCATCTGTAACACCGGCAACGGTTGTGGCCCCCGGAGATTATGGCCAGAGCCTGACCTCACTGCGCCTCGGGCTGGGCAAGCCCGGGCGGTCGCAGTTCGGCATCATCCTGCTGAAAGTGACGGACAAGACCAGCCTGGACAACGTCACTGCCAGCGGCGAGAAAGCCATCTCCACCCCGCGCGGCAACCTCGTCGCCGGGCTCGATTTCGTCGTTTCCCTGGACAGCAGGCGTTTTGAATGGCGCGCATCGACCGCGTTCAGCCTGACCACGAATGACATCGGCCGCGGGCCGGACTCCAAAGCCAAAATCGATTCGCTCTTCGGGGTCAATCTGCCCTTCGACCCGGCCAGCTTTGAAAACTGGCTGATTCTCAACAGCACAACTACCCCTCTGGACCCGACCAAACTGTCCTCGCTGGCCTGGCAATCCAGCCTGCGATTGAACTATTTCCGCAACAGCATACAGATCACTGCGAAAAAAT
>DRLW01000444.1 GCA_011375275.1 Bacteroidota bacterium | reverse complement strand
TTTAAAAAAATGCCACGGGTACCTCGAAGCTGAAAAAAATCTGCGCGATGCCGGGTTCGATGAGGAGGAGCGCAAAGCCCTGCGCGGATTTCAGTTTCTCACCCTGAAACCGATGCTGGTCGTCGTCAATATCAGTGAAAGCGATCTGCCGCGCACAGCAGAAATCGAGGCAGCGTTCAGGGAAAAATTCGATACACCGACGACGGGATTCGTCGCCCTTTCTGCGGACATCGAGATGGAAATCTCTCAACTGGACGGTGACGATGCGGCACTGTTTCTCGAAGACCTCGGCATCTCCGAACCAGCGATCACGCGCATGATCCGTTCCTCCTATGCACTGCTCGGTCTGCTCACTTTCTTCACTTTCGGAGAAAACGAGGTGCGCTCGTGGACGATTTCAAAAGGAATGACTGCCAGGCAGGCTGCCGGAGAAATTCACTCCGACATGGAACGCGGCTTTATCCGGGCTGAAACCGTCGCGTACGATGATCTGATGCAGCACAAATCCCTTTCTGCCTGCCGGGATGCCGGTGTGCTGCGGCTGGAGGGGAAAGAATACATCGTCAAAGACGGCGACGTGATTACCTTTCGATTCAATGTCTGAGCCATGAAGAAAAAAGTACTCCTCGGGCTGGCGATCAGCCTGCTGTTTTTATACCTGGCTTTCCGCAACGTCGATTTCGCCAGCATGCTCGAAGCGCTGCAAGGGGTCAACTACTGGTGGCTCCTGCCCGGTATCGGCTTCATGTTTATCAGTCTGGCCATACGGGCCTACAGGTGGGGATATTTCATCAGGCCGCTCAGGGAAGTGCCGTTCAGAAAACTCTACTCCGCGATGATGATCGGCTACATGGCCAATAACGTCTTCCCCCTGCGCCTCGGTGAGGTCATGCGCGCCTATGTCATCGGGCGTTCTGCCAATATTTCCAAAACATCATCCTTTGCCACCATCCTGGTGGAACGCATCATCGATGTCATCTCCCTTGTCGTCATTCTCGGTATCACCATCTTCTTCGGTGAATTCCCGGACTATATCCAGAAAGCCGGCTGGCTGATTTTCACCTTTGCCGTCAGCATGGTTCTGTTCATTATCCTGCTGATGGAAAAAACCCGGGCTACGCTGCGCTTCGTCTGGATTCTGAGTTCCCCCTTTCCCACACGCATCAAAAAGAGCATCAACAGGCTGCTGCGTAAATTTCTCGCCGGTTTCGAAGTCTTCCGCCAGACCAGCCAGTATTTCACCATCATCATGCAGAGTATCTCTCTCTGGCTGCTCTATGCCGGCATCATCTATGTCACTTTTATCGCTTTCGACATCGAGCCGGCACATTCTTCCCTGTTCGTCGCCAGCCTGGTTTTGCTGGTGATGATCAGCATCGGCATCATGATCCCCTCCTCGCCGGGCTTTGTCGGTACCTATCATCTGCTCTGCAAGGAGGGTCTGGCGCTCTTCGGCGTTGGCGCCAACGAGGCGATCAGCTTTGCCATCGTGCTGCACATTCTCAACTACATACCCATAACGCTGGTCGGTTTCTATTATTTCTGGAAAGAAAACCTGCACTTCAAGGATGCCCTGGCGGAAAAAGAGGTCGTCGAGCAGGAAATTGCCAAAAGCGCCGACCTGCGCCCCCTGCCGGAGCAGGTGGACAAAGAGTAGCTCACCCTCTGCCGGAGCACAGCCATGTCGCGAGTTCTTCTCCTTTTCATCGACGGTATCGGCATCGGTATCGACGATCCGGGCCGGAATCCCTTCGCTGTGGTGCGCAGCCCGTTTCTTCCCCTGTATCAACAAAATCCCGAGCCGGAAATCCCCCACCAAGGACTGCTCATCCCGACCGCCGCAGACCTGGACTATCCCGGGTTGCCGCAGAGCGCTACGGGGCAGACAGCCATTTTCTGCGGAATTAACAGTGCGGATGCCCTGCAACGGCATGTCGCCGGACTGCCCACCCCAACACTGCGCAAGCTCATCGACAAGCACAGCCTGTTCATCGACCTCAAACAGCGCGGACTGCGGGCCACCTTTGCCAACGCGCTCACGGAAGAGTATTTCGAAAAACTCAAGGAGAGAATTTCTGCCACGACCCGCGCACAACGCGCCGGCGGCTATGCCCCGCGTATGCTCGAAGACCTGCGACAGCGGCGGGCCGTATCCCACGACATGACCAACGCCTTCCTGCGCAGAATGGGCTATGACGTGCCCCTGTTCAGCATCGAAGAATCAGCTCACATCCTGGCCGGCATCAGTGCGGAAGTCGATTTTTGTCTCTTTGAATTCGTACTCAGCGACAGTGTCGGCCATAAAGGAGACCTCGACATGGCCGTAGCCATCGCCAACAAACTGCACCGCTTTCTCGACGCACTGCTGCCGGCCATCGACCTGGACAGCACGACCGTACTGCTGACCAGCGACCACGGCAATCTCGAGGACGTCTCCGTAACCACTCACACCACAAACCCGGTACCGACGCTGGTGTGGGGCGCCGGCCGCGAGCGCTGCCGTACGAGCATCCGCACTATCATGGATATCAAAACCACGATTCTCTCCCTCATCCCCGGAGGGCTGGCATGATCCTCACGGTCACGGCGAATCCTTTGCTCGATCGTTATTTGCGTGTCGGAGAAATACAGCGCGGTACGATTCACAGAGGTGAATCAGTCGATGAATGGGTTGGGGGGAAGGGCGTCAATGTCTCCCGTGCCGTGCTTGCCCTGGGCGGGGACACTCTGGCCACGGGTTTTCTGGGTGGATATACCGGCGAGCGCATCCGCGAGCTGCTGGATGCGGAAAACATCGCCCATGAGTTCATCAGCATCAGGACGGTCACACGTCAGGGACTGAGTTTGTGGCAGCCGGATGCAAAACTGACCGCGTTTTATGATCCCCCGGCGCCTGTGAGCAAGCGGGAGATCACCGCGTTCATCCGTCGCTTTCCGCACTGGTTAGACCGGGCCGATTTCTGTGTCATCGCCGGCAGCATGCCCGGGCCGGAACACGCGGACTTTTATGCCAGGCTGATCGCGATGTGCAAAACCCAGGCTGTGCCCGTGCTGCTGGATACGTATGGCACGCCTCTGCAGCACAGTCTGCCCGCAGGAGCGGACTTCATCAAGGTCAACCGGGAGGAGGTACTGCACACATTCCCGGAGGTCCCCATCGACCAGCGGATGGACGTTTTCGTGCGCAAAGCCCGCAACAGTGGCACAGCGCATATCCTGATCACCGACGGTGAAGGGCCATGCCGGCTCTTTAGCCATGATGAGACCGTTGAATTCCAGCCACCTGCCGTGCACGAGCGCAACGCCCTCGGCAGTGGAGATTGCACCGCCGCAGGCATAGCCTGTGCCCTGCTCGATGGCATGTTTGTGGAACGCGCTGTGGTTTTTGGCCTGGCCGCAGGCGCAGCCAACGCCGAAACCCTGGCACCTGCCTCCATCACCCCCGAACGCGTCCACCAGCTCGCCCGCGAAGTGACTCTGATGGTGAGATAGCCGGCTTCTGTGCCGCGACAGGGCAAGGCGACACGAGGAACCCTCACTGGTCGAAACAATCGATGAGGGTTTTCAGCACGATCAGCATGTACCCTTTGGCGACTTCGGACAGCTCATCGCTCGAAATGATTTCCTCGACAACCACACCGAGCACATCATTCTGGTTGTAGGATTTGAAAATCGATTCCGCACTGATGACAAAGTCACCCTCAGACTCCTCGCTGAGACGACCAATCATATCGGAATTTGCCTCTCCGTACGCCTCGATCATCTCGGATGTCACCTGCGGGAGATCTTTCTGTACACTGCGAAATATCTTCCAGACCAGCAAGCCGAGAAAAAGCAGATCATCATGCTCATGCTCTTCGAGGTCTTCCCCTGAGCTCAAAAGATAGACGAGAACCATCGGTTGCTCGTGCTGCATGGTTTCGATCATTTTTTCCGCGCCTTCTGTCTGCAGCTCGGCAAACCATTCCCACACCTTCTCGATCTCTTCAAATGTTATCCGCCTCATGCCTCACCTGTTTTAATGTGAACGGTCATCTTCACGATCCAATCATGCTGACTGAACTATAGCCCCTGATCACACAGTTCTGGTTATCCACTTAACTCAGCATGGTTGCATTTCTTCAACCTGACCGCGTGACAACAGCCCATGCCTCCCCCGGAACCGTCATTCCC
>DRLW01000443.1 GCA_011375275.1 Bacteroidota bacterium | reverse complement strand
GTTCAGCTCAAAAACATCCTGAAAATAAATTAACATTTTCCGATCTGATGTCAAGGCAATTGTCGTTTGCAGATGAACCGCTGCTTTGGACACGCAGGTGTCTTGAATTTGATCGCCTGTCTCGAAAACGATCACGAGAAAGCATGTTCTTGGATTTTTACTGACTCTGCGCAAGCAGAATACAGAACCAGCCGCAGGCGGCAACAGACCTTTCGGCCGGGCAACATCGCAAAAAGTCGCTTCTGCGCAGATATCGTTTATTTTTATTTCAGCCTGAAACCCCACATATCGCTCAGGGGGCGGGCCAATCACGCTAATTATAATATTATACATAAGTTACAACAATCCCCTTGTTCGAGCACCGTTTTATATCATCCTGATTTTCCCCGCGCAAGGCGCTGCTTCATGAATAAATCAGATTACACTGCTGTATCAACCCCGCCGTTTACCGTCCCGATTTTGTCACACCCATTTCCAACCTGATACATTTGGCCCGGCCTGTGTCCGTCTATCAGCGCTCAAAAAACCTACAGCCTGGCGATACCGTTATTTGGTAAAATATTTGCACCCTGCCAGGGCCTCTGTTTTCAAGGACGGCAAAGCAGGAAAAGGCAGGATGCCTCTCTCGCCTTCTTTCCGCATTTGTTTTCCCTGAAACCTGCGGCTCACTCGCGTGCGCTGCCAGCATACACCGGGCATCCCGCATCGTCCAAAACCAGCGCGGGAACGAGCGATTGCCTGATGAGCATTCTGTCCGGTATATCTGATTCTCATACTGTCAATCTCAACTTTTCATTCTGTTTTACGACCCATTTCAAGGAGACACAACACATGTTTTCAGGAAGACGACTTTTTTTCTCCCTCATCGCGATCTTATGTTTGGGGACACAGGTTCTCGCACAGACCTGGAGCGAGCCGGTCACCATCGGCAACGGCTATACACCCGATATCGATGTCGATCCGCAAACAGGCAACATTCACGTCGTGCACCACAACGGTTCGGTCATCTATACGCTGCTCAGCCCGAGCGGCGGCATCCTGATTCAGGAATCCATCCCCGGCACTGAAGGCGATGGAACCGGGAAATTCGACTTTGGAGCAACCGTAGCCAATGATCCGACCACCGGAAGGCCACACGTGTTTTACCGCGTCAATGTCGCGGATGACTATTTCGACATCTATTACACTAAGCGAAATGCCGATGGCACCTGGACCACTGGCGATCGCATGGTCAACAATCAGAAACGTGCCTACAGCGTGCGCACCGCTGTCGATAACAACGGCATCGTACACATGGTTTACGGCCAGGCAGACCCGAACAACATGCCTTTTGGTTCAGCGACCTACCGCCGCATCGATACCAACGGTTTCGTAACCAATACCATCGGCGGCCTGACGAAATATCGCGTCGATGACCGTGTCGAACTGACCGTAGGGAAAGATAACTCCATCCACGTTCTTCTCAGCTATCCATTTGATAATCCGAATGGCGAACTCACCTACTACCGTTCTGACGATGGTGGCGACAGCTTACCGAGAGTCGGCAACATTGCCAGCAGCCAGGCCACCGGCAGAAATGGCAACGGTGATGTTTTTGTCGATGCACAGGGCAATGTTCACTTTGTCTATGGCTCTGCAGCAGACAACTCCATCGGCGGCACCCACTCGGTTCGCTACGCACGGTTCGAGAACGGCAGTAAAGTACGGGACCTGGCTGTCAACGACCAGGGCGAACTGGCTGACTGGCATCACAACCTCGGTGTTGGCTCTGTGGCCGCAAGCGACGATGGGAAATATATCTTCGTTGTGTATAACAAGGGAGATGGCCTCTCACTGCACACGCGCTATTCCACAGACATGGGCCAGACCTGGTCGGAAGCCAATACTATCGCCAGCCAGTCCGGCGGTTCAGAAAGCCGGGACAAACACGTTGTGCGCGCTACAGGGAATACTTTTTACACGGTCTATCCCTCGTATGGAAAAGTTTTCTTCCGTACGACCTCTTTCGGCCCTGTCAACCAGGCGCCTGTCGCCGATGCCGGCGGGCCTTATACCGCCGTGGAGGGCGACACCATTACCTTCGACGCCTCGGGTTCGAGCGATGACGGCCAGATCGTCGAATATCGTTGGGATTTTGACGGTGACGGCACTGCAGAAGATACGACCACGTCGGCAACCACAACGTATTCCTGGGATGACGATTTCAGCGCCACAGGCACTCTCGAAGTGGTCGATGACGGTGGCAAGACTGCGCAGGCGCAATTTTCCGTCACAATCAGCAACGCCAACCCTGTGGCAGACGCAGGCGGCCCGTACACGGCTGCTCCCAACGAACAAATCACTCTCAGCGGATCAGTCAGCGATGCCGGTTCAGCAGACACGCACACCTTTGCCTGGGACCTCGACAACGACGGTGCCTTTGAAACCAGTGGCCAGCAGGTCGTCACCAGCTATGTTGCTGAGGGTACGAAAACCATCCGGCTGCAGGTAACCGATGACGATGGCGGCGTTGATATCGACACCACAACAGTGACTGTGACCCAGGGGATCCCGGAAGTTTCTGAAATCCCGGCACAGACCGTGCAGGAAGGTCAGTCCTTCAGCCCGATCACCCTCGATGATTATGTCACAGACCCCAACAACTCTCCTTCGGAAATGACGTGGGGATTCTTTGGGAACAGTGACCTGCAGGTCAGCATCGAAAATCGTGTCGCGACAGTAGCGGCACCGGATTCCGAATGGGCCGGGGCTGAGACGATCTCCTTCTTCGCCCGCGACCCTGACGGCAACGCAGACACGACAGCGACCACCTTCACGGTCACTCCAGTCAATGATCCGCCGCAGGTCAGTGCCATTCCATCGCAAACGGTCGAGGAAGGCAAGCCGTTCAGCACCATCACTCTCGATGACTTTGTCTTTGACCCGGACCATGCAGACAGCGAAATCGTCTGGACATTTTCCGGCAATACTGAGCTCAAAGTGACGATCGAGGGGCGGAAAGCCACTATAGCTGCTCCGGATTCCGAGTGGGCCGGTTCTGAAGAGATCACTTTTACCGCGACCGATCCGGAAAATGCGCAGGATTCAAAATCAGCCACCTTCACGGTTACGGCTGTCAATGACCCGCCGCGTTTTATTGCCGAGGTTCCCGGACAGACGATCGTCAAAGGTCAGAGCTTCCAGCCTGTTGATCTGTCCCAGTACGTTACGGATGTGGATAACAGCAACGATGAGCTGTCCATCACCGCTTCGGGCAATTCGAAAATCCAGGTCTGGATTGCCGGACTGACAGCAACGCTGACAATCTCTGACACCTCATGGGTGGGCAGCGAAACCATCACTTTCACGGTTTACGACCTCGACAATGCCAGCGATTCTGCAGAGGCTGAATTCAAAGTCACGACGACCACCTCGGTGGATGGCAACAGCAACACCGTTCCGCAACACTTCGCCCTGAACGCCAACTACCCGAATCCGTTCAACCCACAGACGACGATTCCGTTTGAGCTGCAACAAGCAGGGTCTGTTACCCTGGACATCTACAGCGTGGATGGACGTCACATCACAACTCTTCTCGACCAGCACATGCAGGCAGGGCGGCATAAAATCACCTGGGATGCTGTTGGCCTGGCCAGCGGAACATATATCCTCACCATGCGCGTGCGCACGAATAACGGCACGCTCACTTACCAGGCACGCCAGAAGATGCTGCTGCTGAGGTAGCTGCACACAATATTCAACCGGACAAAAAAAGCCCCGTCGTACTGACGGGGCTTTTTTTATGCAGATCAGAACGAAATTTTCGGAGCAGGATCAGTTAAAGAGATTATCGTAGCTCATCTGGATATACATGATGCGGCCGATCGTCACACTCCCGAAAGCCTGGGTGAAGTTAACACCAGTAAGGTTATTGACACCCGCCTTGAGCGTGGCATTCATATCCGGCAGCTTGTAGGTAAGCTGAGCATCGATAACAGTTTCACCGCCAACTTCGCCTTCGCCAAAGGTGGCTACCCACATGAACTTGGAACGGTAACGACCGGCGATATTGAAGCCGAAGTTTTTGAACAGGCGAGGATTACCGATCGAAAGCTTGATCGAATTCTTCGGACGGTTGATGCTGGACAGGAAGTCATCCGAACCACCTGTGCGGTTGATGTACATATAACTTCCGCCAACCCGGTAACCATTGTTGAAATTGTACGTCAGACCGATACCGCCACCATCGATGATGACATCGCCGGGTTCGTTGGTGTAGAGACCGTAAACCTGGCCGGTAGCCGGATCGATAACGCGCGCACTCTTGAAACGATCGACGTAAGAGGAGCGGTAATAGTTGATATCGACAAACAGGTTCTGATTGATCAGAGACTTATAGCCGATCTCAAAGGACTTCTGATATTCCGGCTTGACGAAAGGTGTGCTCACGACCTGCGGGTTGCCTGCAAGCAAGCTGTTGAGGTCGATGGCGCTGGCATAAACATCGCCATTGCCGGGTGTACGGCCGGTACGATCCATGTTGTCCTGTGTACCACCGAGCAGGATGATCGGCCCGAGGTTGAGGTTGATATACTGGGATTCGATGATCGGATTGTTGAATCCGGACTGATAGGAGATGCGGAAATTGTGGTCTTTCGCCGGCGTAAAAACGGCAGCAACGCGAGGTGAAATGCTGTTCTTGAAGTTCTTATGGCCATCGATACGCAGGGAGCCGGTTACTTTCAGCTTTTCGCCGAGGCGCTTGCTGGCCTGTGCATAAGCACCATATTCATAAATATCGATGCCCTGATCTTTATCGCTGTAGATGGTTCCCGCTGTATTGACACCGTAGTTGCGGTAGTTACCACCGACCTGCAGCTCAACAAAATCGATTTTATCAGCAAAATTGTACATCACTTCGAAATTGTTGAAACCCGATTTCGAGATAAAGCCGGCACCGGTAGCAAAATCTTTGGTTGCGATAACTTCTGACAGGGCTTTTTCAAACTCCGGGCTGCCCGGCTGGAAACGTCCCTGATCCGCGAAGTTACGTGCAGCTACCTGTGCCTGCTCCGGGGTCGCGCCTTGCAACAAAGCACCGATGTAGGCACCACCGAACTGGCCAAACCAATCGGCATCCGATTTCCAGCGACGGTTGACATTCCAGCCGGCGAAGACGATATCATATGAATCACCTGCACCCTCACGCTGCGTGTAACCGCGCACGAAGAAATTCTTACCTTTGAGCTCGAGTTTGTTAAACATGGCATTGATGCCGTCCAGGGCGTACCGGTTGGTTCCCTGGTAAATGGCATTACCGACACCATAACGGAAATCGTAGCTGGCTTCGATATCATCGCTCAGGCGATAGCGCAGACCGACATTGAACTTGGTCGAGCTGGCTTTATTGTAGTCGTACAGCTCTTCTTCTTTGTATCCCGTCCGGGCAACGAAGATTTTCCCAAAAGTCAGGTTATCGGGGATTGGCTGTCCCATGGCCCGCAGTGCTGCAGCCACCTGATCGAGGTCCAGGTTGGTCGCTACTTCGTCACCATAGACGTTGACGCCGTTGTAGCCTGCCACGCCACGCGCGCCCTTATATTTGTCGGAAAAATCATTGGCATACCAATCCGTGGCCTTGAAGCGGG
>DRLW01000442.1 GCA_011375275.1 Bacteroidota bacterium | reverse complement strand
GTTCAGCCGGCAAAACCATCGCCACGGCTGTCGCTGATGAGGATATCCCTGAGCACATTGCCACCATGCGCATCGTCCCCTGCGTGCCCGGCGAGGCCATGCCCTGCCGCATCGTCTTCTCCGGGCTGGACGCTTCGGTCGCGGGTGATATCGAAAGCGATTTTGCCCGGGCCGGGTATATCGTCATCTCCAACAGCCGCAACCACCGCTACGATCCCGACGTGCCGCTGATGATTCCGGAAGTCAATCCCGATCACCTCGAGCTCATCACCAGCCAGAACTTCGGAGCGGGCTGCATCATCACCAATCCCAACTGTTCGACCACCGGGCTGGTGCTGGCGTTGAAGCCGCTGTACGATGCGTTCGGCGTCGAGGCGGTGCATGTCACTACCCTGCAGGCGGTGTCCGGTGCCGGGTATCCGGGGCTGCCGGCCATCGATATGATCGATAATGTGCTGCCCTACATCGCCGGAGAGGAGGACAAACTCGAGCGCGAGCCGTTGAAAATTCTCGGGGACATGAAAAACGGCACCATCAATCCGGCGACCATCACCGTTTCCGCGCACTGCACCCGGGTGCCGGTCTCCGACGGCCATCTCGAGTGTGTCTCCGTGAAACTCACCCGCACCACGACTGAAAAAGAGATCATCGATTGCTGGCAGAATTTTCGCGCAAAACCGCAGGAACTGCGTCTGCCCACGGCACCGCAGCAGCCGTTGCACTATTTCGCGGATGAACGCCTGCCGCAACCGCGCCGGCAACGCCATCTCGAAGCAGGCATGGCTGTCAGCATAGGCCGGCTGCGGCCGTGCGCCCTGCTGGACTTTAAATTCGTCGTGTTATCCCACAATACCGTACGCGGTGCCGCGGGCGGGGCTGTGCTCAATGCAGAGCTGCTGGCGGCGCAGAAACAATCTCTTTTCTGATGGGTATCGTCTCCATCCTCGCACTGCTCCGGCTGGATGAGGCAGCGACATCGTACCGCTCAGCGCTGCTGGTATGATGG
Organism: Bacteroidota bacterium; assembly: GCA_011375275.1. Classification (GTDB taxonomy): domain Bacteria; phylum Zhuqueibacterota; class Zhuqueibacteria; order Zhuqueibacterales; family Geothermadaptataceae; genus Geothermadaptatus. The sequence goes on along the minus strand of DRLW01000442.1, from coordinate 4,706 downwards.
GGCGGGGGCAGACAAAAACGCCATTCACAACCAAAGCAGGATAAAATACCGTCATGCTGAAGCGTGCACTACGAACAGCCACGAACGGAACTGAAAACATGACTGATCACGAATATTGTAAAATGAGCCTGAAAAAGGTCTCGCGGACTTTTGCCATCAATATCATGGTTCTGCGCGGCGATCTGTACAAAAGCACCCTGTGCGCCTACCTGTTCTGCCGCATCGCCGATACCATCGAGGATGCTGTTTTCAGCGAATCCGCGCAGCAGATCGAGCTGCTGGCACAGTTCCGCGACCTGTTCGTGCATGAGCAGTACGGCCCGGAACCGGTCTCCGACTGGGTACAGGCCTTCGCGCAGGCGGAAAAAACCGAGGTCAGCCCGGCAGACCTCGACCTGACCCTCAACCTGCAACGCGTCATCAACAACTACCAGACCCTGCCGCAACGGTTCCAGGAAGCGACACGGGACTGCATCGTCGAAATGACCAATGGCATGATCGATGTCCTGGGCCGTAAAACCCGGGAGCGGCGCAAAGTTTATTTTTCCAAAACCCTCGAAGAGCTGAACAAATACTGTTACTATGTCGCCGGCACGGTCGGCATTTTGCTGACCCGGCTTTTTGCCGCATACACCAGCGCCATCAGCGCGACGATTCTGCAGGCCATGCACCGGCAGGCCGTCTCCTTTGGGCTGGGTCTGCAACTGACCAACATTATCAAGGATTCCTGGGGGGATTATAAAAGAGGCTGGTGTTATATTCCGGAAGAACTGATCCGGGAAAACGGTATGGAACCGGAACATCTCTTTGAGCCGGGACAGCAGCAAAAGGCTCAGCGGATGTTCAACGCCCTGATCCGCAAAGCAGCCGGGCATCTCGACGACGCCCTGGCCTATACGCTGCTCATTCCCCGGCGCGCCGTGCGCATCCGGCTGTTCTGCCTGCTGCCGTTGTTTTTTGCCATCGCCACGCTGATCGAAGCGAAAAACAATCCCGGCCTTCTCACCGGCCAGCGGGTAAAAATCTCACGCAAGCGGGTGCGCTATCTGATCCGTACCGTGACGTTGATCTGCTGGAACAACAAAGCGCTGCGGAGCTTTTACACCAGCTTTCGAGGCCAGATTCCCGAACCGGCGTGACCGTCCGGCCGGGCTAATCGACATATTTGACCAGAATCATCGAAACACTCCTGCCATTTTCAACCTGCAGAATCAACTCCGGCGCATGCTCCTGGAGTGACTCGAGGCTGAAAACCCGGCTGTGCCCATCTGCTCTCACGGGCTGCCCAAACCATTGCCGGATCTGTTCTTCCTCTACTCCGGGCGGCGCAGGAACGGGATCGATCCGGATGATGAACTCCACCTGGCGGGATGTCGCCAGGTAAAACCAGACTCGCTGTTCAGCATACATCCATTTCTCGATCACATCCGTGACCGTGGAGTCATGACGATTTTTTACAAGCATATACTCTTTTGCTGGCGGATCACCGAGCACCTGCGCGACATGCTCCCTGCTTTCATCCTGCCACAGCGCGGCCAGTCGATGCAGCTTGTCGAAAAAAGAGCGCTGCGCATGTCCACTATCTACAGGCGAAAGCACCTGTGCTTTTGCGCGACTTTCTGCAAACGTAGTTTGCACCCAAACGAGACTCGCAGCGAAGAAGTACAGCATGATCAGCGGCTTCATCATTTTACCTGGATATTTTTTGTGAATAGATCGGGATAAGCATCCCGGGTTCAGGATTGTTGTGTGAATCGAACGCTGATTCAAGCAATGGCAGTGCCAGAAAACATCTGCGCGTGCACGAAAGACAGACTGAACCGAAAAAAATCACTTTGCCGGAGGCAATCCGTACGGCAGCGGATCGACCGAACTGGGAGCTATGTAATTTTTACTCTCTTCGCCGAATATGTACTCGCTTCTCTTACACCTCAGGCCGGATCAAAAATCTTAAGTTGCCATTAAACAACAAATTTTGCAAACCGGGTTGCGGATAAAAGCAAACACCATGGAAACGGTACCGAATCAGTTATTTTTAACCCAAAAGAAACTAACGTGATATTCTTGAAACACCCTTGTCACATAAGAGATTTTTTTTGGAGCTAATTTTAGAATTATAGGGCATTTATTACTTGACTTTTTTTTGAAATGCATTAATCTAAACACATGATGTTTTGACGTATTCCACAACTTCCCAGACGATCTGTACACCTGTGTCACATATCCATCCACTCGTTCATACATAAAAGAGAGTAACACCATGCGCAAAATCTTTCCTTTCCTCGTTGCTGCGATTCTGCTGTATTCGGAATCACTTTTTGGCGGCACGACCGGGAAGATCGCCGGTCGCGTCACAGATGCTGAGACCGGTGAGCCCTTGCCCGCAGTCAATGTCATCGTTGCAGGCACCAACCGTGGCGCTGCAACGGACATCAACGGTTACTATACAATCCTGAACATGCCGCCCGGCAAATATACCCTGAAAGCATCGTACATCGGCTATGCGCCTTACCAGGTGACCGACGTGGTGGTACAGATCGATCTGACCACGACGATCAACATGCAACTGAAGACCGAAACTGTTCAGGGCGAGGAAGTGGTCATTGTAGCAGAGAGGCCGGTCGTGGTGAAAGACGTTTCTGCCAGCCAGGCCAACATCTCCATTGCGCAGATAGAGGCTGTGCCCGCAGCGCTGACTGTCACGGATGTGATCGGGCTGCAGGCAGGGATACTCGGGCTTTCTGTTCGTGGCGGGGGATCGGATCAGACAGCATTCATGGTCGATGGTTTCACCCTGCGTGACGAAAGGAATAACACCCCTTTCACAGGTGTGAGCCTCAGCGCTGTTCAGGAAGTTCAGGTTCAGACCGGTGGATTCAACGCCGAGTATGGTAATATCCGCTCCGGTATCGTCAACGTGGTCACCAAAGACGGCGACAGGAAACGCTACTCAGGCCAGATAACCTACCGCCACCGGCCTGCTGCGCCAAAACATTTTGGCATGTCCTTTCAGGATCCGAACTCCTACTGGTTGCGGCCTTATCTCGACCCGGAAGTCGCCTGGACGGGTACCCGCAACGGGGCGTGGGATGAAAATACCCAGCGCCAGTATCCGCAGTTCGACGGCTGGAACACGATTTCCGAACGCACTCTGCAGGATGATGACCCCAGCAACGACCTGACCCCGACGGCTGCACAGCGTCTGTTTTTGTGGCAGCACCGGAGGCAGGTGGATATCACCAAACCTGATTTCAACCTCGATGGCGGCTTTGGTGGCCCGGTTCCGTTTGGCGAGGCCCTGGGCAACCTCCGCTTTTTTACCTCCTTCAGAAAAGAGCAGACCCAATTCCTCGTGCCTTTTTCGCGCTCCGGCTTCAGCGAGAACAACTTCATGCTGAAACTCACCTCCGACATCAGCGACAACATCAAACTGACGATGACCGGCTTGTATAATGAGATTTTTTCATCTGCCAGCAACGACGTTGGTGCACCGGGAATTTTCAAGAGCACGACCAGCGTGGCCAGCGTCCTGAGCAGGGTCGGCTTCATCGACAGCCGTATTTTCTACGATTCCTACTGGGCAAAATCCGATATCGTGCGCAACATGCTTTCGGCCAAGCTGACCCACATTCTCAGCCCGACCACGTTTTACGAGCTGGTCGTGGAGCGCGTGGCAACGGATTACACCACCGTCCCCAACGCAGACCGCGATACTTCGCGGGTATATGAGGTTTTCCCCGGCTACTTTGCCGATGAGGCGCCATTCGGCCGCGCCGAGTTCATCATTTATGGCATCGACGGTCTGCTCATGGGCGTCCGCGCCAATGCGCGGGACTTCAGCAAAATTTCAACGCTGACAACAAAGTTCGACATTTCAAGCCAGGTCAATAACAATAATCTGGTTAAAGCTGGTGTCGAAGTGGTTATCAATAATTTCGATATGAAGTTCGGCGCCATCAACACGGTTCTGCCCGCAGCACGGCCGTGGACAGAATGGCAAAAAACCCCTGTCCGCGCCGCAGTGTACGTACAGGATAAGCTCGAATTCAAAGGATTTATCAGCAATATCGGCCTGCGCCTGGATTACATCGACCCGCGCGGCACCTGGTGGAACGTTGACCCCTACGATCGTTCATTTTTCTCGACAAACTACAACCCGGAACTGCGCGACACCTTCGAACAAAAACAGGTCAAAAAACAATTCACCCTCAGTCCCAGACTTGGGATTTCCCATCCGATCACGGAGAATTCGAAATTCTATTTCAACTATGGCCAGTTCCGCCAGATGCCACAGTCTGACCGGCTTTATACGGAACGCCGCATCACCGGGAATCAGCTCAACCGGCTTGGCGACCCCAACCTGCCCCTGCAGAAGACCGTGGCGTATGAACTGGGCTACGAACACTCCATCGGCAGCCACTACCTGCTGCGCGTTGCGGGATATTACAAAGATATCTCGGACCAGTCTGATCTGACCCGCTTCATCAGCTCAGACGGCAAAGTCAACTACTTCAAAGCCACGAACAACAGCTATGAGGATATCCGCGGTTTTGAACTGACGCTGGACAAACGCCTCGGCCGCTGGCTGACGGGTTTTGCCAACTACACCTATATGGTCAGCACCTACGGCCTGTTCGGTATCGGCACCCAGTTCGAAAACCCGGCTGAGCAGCGCGACTATCTGCGCGACAACCCGCCTTTTCAGC
>DRLW01000441.1 GCA_011375275.1 Bacteroidota bacterium | reverse complement strand
TGCGGAAGATGTGGTCAGGCAGGTCGGCATTGTTGCTGGCTGCATGCGGAAAACTGTACAGTTGGACGCGTTCGAAAAAAGCCGGTTCGCTGCGCAACAGCTCAGACCAATGCTGTGCAAGATTGCGCCTGAACTGCCAGTCACTGTTATCCGGCAGGCTGGCATCGGGTAAATCGACCAGAAAAGTCAGCGTATGGTCTCCGGCGGTTATGCCAAAACAGCCCTGCAGAAGAGATTGTAGCTCGTTTTTATCCAATTGCTGTGCTGGTGCCATATTTTTTCTGTCCTATTCGGGAGGCGGAAGCAGGTCTTCTTCCTGCCAGTAGTTTTCCAGTTCAACGCCGAGACCGTCGGCGAGCCGGTTGACAAAGTTGAAGTAAGCAGCGACCTGGCAGATATCGAGAATGGCGCTCTCGCTGAATCCGGCTTTGTGCAGCGTATCGATATCCTGCCGGCTGATGCGGTGTGGCTCCCGCGTCAGCTTGACGGCGTAATCGAGCATAGCGCGATCAGCACCGGTGAGTTCTGCGTCACGGTAATCGATTTTAAGCTGATCGATGAGCTGAGATGGTACCTTGAGCTTGCGGAGTCCCGCTCCGTGGTGGGTCATTCAGTAAAAACATTTGTTGGTTGATGAGACCACCACAGCGATCATTTCACGCTGTACACGGGAGAGCTCGGATTTTTTGAACATCAGGGCCTTGTAGAGTTCGTAGTGGCCGAGCATGGAGGGCGGATTATGGCTGTGGATTTTCAGGATGTGATCGACATCACCGTGCGGTGCGCGGAAGCGCTGGTACAGCTCCAGCAGGGACTTTCCTGCCAGCTCTTCCGGGATATAGCTGATATATGCCATAGCTGCCCTCCGATTTATGACAAGGGGATGAAGTCGGGATGGAAAACCGGCCGGATCAGAGTGCCCGGCCGGGTCGTATGTTCGCTTTGTGTCCTGGCAAAAGGACAGTCGCTCATTCGAATTGTTGCAGAAGAGCCTCGTTGGTGGGATATTTTTTCAGCAGTTCGATGGCTTTTGTGGCGGCAGATTTGGTATCGAGTTTGTGCAGCGACCGGCGCAGCGCCTGCGCTGCCTCGGTGCGTTCGCCATACAGTTTTTCCTCTTTGCGCGTGCCGCTTTCGTTGATGTTGACTGCGGGAAAAATGCGCTCATCTGCCAGCTTGCGATCGAGCACCAGCTCCATGTTGCCGGTACCTTTGAACTCCTGAAAGATGAATTCATCCATGCGCGAGCCGGTATCGACCAGCACCGTGGCGATGATGGTCAGCGAACCGCCGCTTTCGATATTGCGTGCAGCCCCGAACAGCTTCTTCGGGATTTCGAGGGCGCGCGCATCGAGGCCACCGGTCATCAAACGGCCGCTGCCCTCCTGGCCGATGTTGAACGCACGGCCTGCGCGGGTCAGCGAGTCGATCAGCATGATGACGTCCTCGCCGGCCTCGACTTTCCGCTTCACAAATTCCAGCGTCAGCGTGGTCAGGTGCAGGTGGTCATCGACATCGGCATCGTAACTGCTGGCCAGAACCGTGCCTCTGATGCTGCGGCGAAAATCGGTGATTTCCTCCGGCCGCTCATCCAAAAGCAGAGCGAGCAGAAATTTGTCCGGATAGTTTTTGGAAATCCCCTCAGCGATATGTTGCAGCAAGGTGGTTTTGCCCGAACGGGGCGGCGCGACGATCAACGCACGCTGTCCTAACCCGATAGGAGCAAACAGGTCGATAAACCGCTGGGTAAGGTTTTTTGGATCGTTTTCGAGCAGCAGGGGTTCCTCCGGGCTGATGGCCTCCAGGTTTTCGAACCGCCGGTTGCGGTTCAGCCACTGGTCCGGCGTCAACCCATTGACCCGATCGAGGAAAATAGCCCGCGACTTGCGCGGATCTTTGCGGTCAGGCGTGGTCTGGACGATCAGCTCACAGCCGTGCAGCAGGTTGAATTTTTTGATCAGAGGGGGTGGAATGAAAACATCATTGATAGCCGGGACAAAGCTCCTTTCGACTTGCCGCAAAAAGCCATATCCCTTTGGCCAGACTTCCAGTATTCCGCTTCTTGTCTGGGATTCGTTTTCTGATTTCATACTCTTTAGTTTTGTTCCTTGTCATCAATTCATCATTATGCTGGTTTAACCCCTCTTATCGTCGTTAGGTCCCCTGAACGCAAAACCAGACCGTGTAACTGCATCTCAGCCGGTTTTGCATAGTAGCGCACATGATTTTGATGCCCCCTTCCAGCCTAAAAGCCTTTCTGGCTGGTTGATACCTGGTGATATGTCCCGGTGTTCCTCTGCGAAGTGTTAATTTATGAAAAAATCAGGACAGAAAAAAGCCCTCGCGAGGAGGGCCTCAGGAGGTCTATTTCACATACTGTTTGAAGCGCTCATTGATCCGTCCCCAGTGCAGATTATCGAGAAAATTTTCGATATACGCTGCACGTCCCGGACCATCTTTATGATAATAGGCATGCTCAAAGACGTCGCAGGCGATGAGAGGAATTCCCCCCCAGATAGCGCCGTTCATGTGCTCGTCCACGAGAACGTTGAGCAGACGACCGCTGTAGAGCTGATCCCAGACCAGCAGTCCCCAGCCACTCAGCTTGGCAGCAAATGCCGTGGCTTTGAAATCGGCCTTCCAGTTGTCAAAAGAACCGAATTCTTTTTCGATCGCCGCGACCACTTCCGGGCCTTTGGCCGGGTCGCCGTCACCGCCCATAACGGCCCAATATACGTCGTGCAGCAGAGCACCGGCATGGTTCCAGGTGTAGCGTCGCTTGAGCTCACCGAATTCGCTGAAGTTGCCGTTGGCGCCTGCCGGGTCAGCCTTCTCAAGCCCCTTTTCGATGGTGTTGAGGGCAACAACATAACCTTTGTGGTGTTTATTGTAGTGCCAGTCGCTGGTTTCCGCGCTGACAACATCTTTGAGGAGCTCTTTGGCTTCCTCGTCGCTGTAAGGCCGTGGGTTGAATTTATATTCGTAAGCCATACTAATCTCCTGTTTTTGTTGAAGTTGCTCCTGTGTGCGGCTCGATAGCCATAGTATCATAATATGATGTTTTTTAGTTTAAAAGTCAACGACAGAATCGTGAGGAAATAGTCCGGCTGCTTTCAGCAACTATGCGCCGTCCCGATAGCGATATGTGCCGGTGTCGTTTTCCCACGATTCCGGTTTCCGCCAAGCGAGGCGCCGGAATCTCATCGATTTTGTACGTGCATACTTTCACAGGCTTGTGACGTGACTTGCGGGCCTGCGCCCTACCGGTGCCAGAAAGTACGGCTGAAAAGAATGATCACTGTATAGATTTCCAGGCGGCCTGAGAGCATGAGAAACGAAAGAAACCATTTGCCGACAGCCGGGATGGCGGCGTAGTTTTCCGTCGGGCCAACGCTGCCGAGGCCGGGGCCG
>DRLW01000440.1 GCA_011375275.1 Bacteroidota bacterium | reverse complement strand
TCCGTGGCCTGAATATAGACATAAGCGTGCGACTGAAACTCGCGATAGCCCTTGCCAAAAACATAGCCTGTAAAAATGATGCGGTCATCCCGGGTGCTGCGCAGCTTTTTGATAAAATCCGTGGCATAAGGAGCATCTCCGACCATCACCAGCTTGAGGTCTGTTTTGGTTTTCTCAAAAGCCTCAACCACGCGGTGGGGATTGTTTTCCGGCTCAAAGCGACTGACGTACAGGATGTACTTTCCGGGCTGAACACCGAATTTCTCCAAAACTTCCGTGCTTTCCAGGCGTTCCGTCGGTGCGCCGTACGGAATAAATGTGGAGCGGGTGTTGAATTTTTCCAGATAGTATTTCTCGATGTCCCGGGCATCGGTCACCACTTCATTAGCCATAAATGTGGAGAACCATTCGGAAATTTTATAAAACCACTGGCCGAGTTTATTCCATTTCGCCCGTTTCCACTCCAGACCATCGACATTGATCGCTACTTTGGTGCCGACAAGACGCGGGATCCAGGAGAAAACAGCATTGGCGCTGTTACACACCAGGATGACATCATAGCGTTCTTTCAGGGAGTGCAGCACGCAAAGGAAGGTGTGCGCGACTGTATCGAAATATTTATGGCGGATGGTCGGCAGGATGACCAGGCGGACGCCTTTATAATATTCGCCCTCATAGTCGATATTGTTCGAGCGACCATAAACCGTGACCTCGTGCCCCATATCCACAAGCCGGGGAGCGAGCTCTTCGGCAAAGGTCTCAAATCCCCCATAGTTGGCGGGAATCCCACGAATTCCTAATATCGCAATTTTCATCTGAACAATCTTCCTGAGATAAACTTTCCTGACCCGATTTATTCACAAACAAGTGCTGCTTGCAAAGACGAAAGATGACATTTGCTGACACGAATAGCCGATGGCAGAACAACAGCATCACCGCGCAGAAAATACCGGCACAATTTCACGACAACTCAGCGTTCTTTGCGGTGATACCAAAAGTCATCCGCGCATTTTTTCGAACCGCAAAGACGCAAAGGCCGCGAAGAAAAACAATGTCAAATACCTGATGTGTTGGTAATGATTTTTTTTCACTTCAGTATTCTTTGCTCAGGGTATCCATTTAACTCAACTGACCGGGCCTGCCAGGACACCGACATCTGTCATTCCGGCCAAGCGAAGCGCAGTGCCGGAATCTCATCTTTTCGGGCACGTGCCTGAAGCCGGGAGATTCCGGTCTTCCCCTGCGGGGAAACCGGAATGACGCTTCAGCAGTGTAGGCACATGCTGTGGTCAGGCAATGTGCCTGAAAGATGCAACCGTGCTGAGTTAACTGGATAACCAGAATTCTTTGCGCTCTTCGCGCCTTCGCGGTGATACCAAAAAAGTCATCCGCTCATTTTTTCCAACCGCAAAGACGCAAAGGCCGCGAAGAAAAACTACGTGAAATGCCTGATGCTTTTGGTAATAATTTTTTACACTTCAGCGGCTGAGCATGGTGCGGACCTCCGGCATGTCGATTTCACGCACCAGAAAAACGGCGGCGAAATAAAACCCGGTAAAGGCCAACGCTTTAGGGATCACCAGCGCCGGGCCAACCTGCCAGGCGGAAAACAGGGCCATGGTCAAAGCCGAGACCACCGCAATGCGCAGCACCGTATCCCAGGGGACTAAACTCCTGAAGCGCGACATCATCCACGAGCCACCGAGCAGGATGCCGGCCAGGCTGCCGGCGCATGTGCCCAGGGCAGCACCGCGGATGCCATAAACCGGCACCAGCATATAGTTCGCCACAGCATCGACCAGCACAGCAGCGACCGCAATGATGAACGCCATCCCCGGACGCGCATCAGCATTAATCACGGTCTCGATGATGTAAAAGTACGTAAACAGCGTCATCGCCAGTGTCAACAAAGGCAGAACCTCGGCAGCCGGGCGGTATGTTTCCGGGTAAAGCAGCAGAACCGTTGCTTCGGCATTCTGCCAGAAAAAAAGCAGCACCGGCGTCAGTAAAATAAGCAGAACACGCAGAACCTGGCGCACCTGTTCCCGCACCTTTTCCTCCCGGCCTTCTGCGATCGCCTGCGACAGCACCGGCAGCAGAGTAAAGGACACGGCCAGAAAAACCAGATACGGAATACGGGCCAGGGTTCCGGCATTGAAATAGTACGACAGATCCCGTTCCTGCAGCAGACGTTTGACAAAGAAGAAATCCACATTCAGCAGAAAATTCACCGAAATCGTGAACAAAACCACGGGAACGGCAAACCGCCTGATGGTCAGGAAGTCCACCTGCTCGCTTTTTCTGCCCAGCGCGGACCGGACATACCAGGCACCTGCCAGCATGCCAAAGATCGAACCGAGCCAGTTGCCCACCAGCGCCCCGGCGACCCCAAAACCGCTGAACACCAGCACGGTCACGCTGATCAGTTTGCCGATGGGATAAGCGATCGCAGCGATGGCCTGCTGCTGAAAGCGGCGTTGTCCGCCGAGCACACCAGCATAGAACCAGTACATGCCGTACAAAACGATATCGATGGCAGCGATGCGAAAAAGCGGTGTCAGGGCGCTGTCCTCAAAAATCCAGGCGATGGCCGGGGCCAGCGCAAGGGCGGCAGCAAAAACCAGCAGCGTGTAGCGCACCTGCATCCGCTGCCCCATGCGAATCAGGCCTGACGCATTAAAAGTGCCGGAGGGCAGGTACTTCTGCATCGCCGTCGGAATACCGTTTATGACAAAGAGCTCGACCCAGAGAAGCAGGGTCATGATAAAGCCGTAACGACCGTACTGTTCCTGCTCGAGCTTGTAAGCCAGCAGGATATTTATGGCATAGCCGGAGATAAGAAAAACCACCTGGCCGGCCATCAGCATCAGCGTGCCGCGAGTCGTGGAGGTTGTGCCGCTATCCCCAGGCATAGACCACCACCGTACCCCCTGGTGTGCGGTAAACCTGTTTGAGCTTGTTTTTTATAAACTCACGTACATCAGCACGCACATACTGCTCACGTTCGAAGCGGTACAGATCGAGGATGAGCCAGCCCTTCGGATTGAGCGCGATCACACGCTGCAGGTCTTCGAGAGTATCGACCACCTGCGCATTGCTGAAATAATCGCGGATTTCACCGTTTGTGGTATAAACTTCCTCGGGCCGTGGCCGCGCCATGCTGGCCAGAAAATAATCAGCGCGCGTGGTGTAAAAAAAGGTCGTCAGCGGCAGGGTCGAAATCACCGGTTCTCCCCCTGCCATCTGCTGCTTGACAAACTCTCCGGCCGGACGCCACTCGAGATGAGAAACCGCACCGTTGGTACCATAACTGATCGCCGGAATTTTACGCGCAAAACGCACCCAGGGCGACAGCACGAGCACGCCCGCAAGCATGCCGAGTACGCTGCCATACACGATCAGTTTTTTGCTGCGCCGCGCCATGGTTGCCGGCAAAATTTTCTTGACCAGAACCGTTCGCATGAGATAGGCAGTCTGCGCCAGGCCGTATGCACTGATCATGATCATCAGCGCATAGGCATGAAAAGCATAGCGCTCGACACGCAGAGCAAAGAGCGTGGAAAGCAGAAACAGGGGCACAACACACATTATCCACAAATAAAAAGCCGGCTGCGAACGCTTGTAGAAAACCATCACCGTGCCCACGCCGAAAAACAGCGCCACTGACCAGAAAAAGCTGTTGCTCACTCGCTCGACATAGTACCACGGATTTTGCACATAGCTGTACTGTGACCAGTTGGGCTGAAACTCCAGGGCTGTGCGCACCTTAGCAAAAAAATCCGGCAGCAGCAAAATGCCGGCGAGCAGTCCCAGCAGGCTGATAAAGAGAAAAAAGAGGTATTTTGAGACCACCGCCGGGTTACGATCTCCGGCCACGCTAGTGACCACGATCATGATCACGGCATACGCCAGCGCTGCCGGGAAAACAACGCCGGCGAGCATGTGCAGCGAGGCGGCCAAAAGCAGGCTGAACGTCCCGACGACCAGCCAGAGCAGGTCGATATTCCAATCGGCGAGGACTTTTTTCAAGCCTGTGCGGACAACTCCGGGCTGGTATTTTCGCCTCGTTCCTTCCAGGCCTTCATACAGGCCATACACGCCCAACAGGAAGAAAAACAAAAACATAGTGTACATCCGGCACTCGCGCGCCCAGCCGATCATCAGCGGGTGCAGTGCAAAGAGCAGCGCTGCCAGCAAGCCGTGAAAGCTGCGCCCGAACATGCGCCAGGCGATGAAAAAAATCAGCGGGATCGTCACTGTCCCCCAGAATGCTGAAGGGATGCGCGCGGCGAACTCATTGACGCCGAAAACAGCAAACGACCACGACACCAGCCGGGTGAAGAGGATGCTGCGGTCGTACGTCATATTCGAGAGCAGCACCGGGCCTTTGCCCTGCAGCATGGCCTGG
>DRLW01000439.1 GCA_011375275.1 Bacteroidota bacterium | reverse complement strand
TTCCCGGGCAATGCGATCGGCCAGATGGATTGCGGTGCGCGCGGGTGGTGCTTTTTCCTCGCGCGCCAGTTGCAGCACCTCAATCGTCTTGCGATAGATCGAATACTCCCATTCGGTATCCAGATGGCGCGTGACAGCCGGATCATCGCTGACGTAGCCATATTGTTCGTTGGCGCAGTTGACGATACCCATGCGGTTGACGAGAAAATCGGGTACGTAGATGATACCGCGCTCGAACAGCAGCAGGTCGTCCCGTTCAGAATCTTCCAGCTGGTTGTTGGCCGCGCCGCAGACAATCTTCGCCCGCAAGCGCGGGATCGTCTGCGGATTGAGCACAGCGCCGGTCGCACATGGGGCGACGATATCGCAGTCACTGAAAAGAATCTCGTTGTCGCCTGCTGTGATGAGCCGGGCATCGAGGACGTCTTCTGAGAATGTCTCTTTTGCACGCTGCACACGCGCTGCGGAAATATCGCAGGCGAACACACGCCTGGCGCCTTTTTCGATCAGCATGCGGATTAACGGCCAACCGACATTGCCCATGCCCTGCACAGCGACAGTACGGCCGGCTATGGTTCCACCATCTGCAAATGCCAACGCAGCTTCCATGCCGCGCAACACTCCGGTCGCTGTCGGCACAGAAGGATTGCCGCTGCCGCCAAGCTCCGGCGGGATGCAGGTGATGAAGCGCGTTTTGGAAAAAATATGCGCCATGTCGCTGGTGTCGGTTCCGACGTCCTCGGCTGTTACATAGCAGCCACGCAGAGCGGTCATCAGTTCGCCGTATTCACGAAAGAGATCGGCGCGGATGCGAGGATCGTTGTTATCGAGTTCGGGATTGCGCGCAATCACTCCTTTGCCACCACCCCACCATAAACCGGCCAGCGCATTCTTGCGCGTCATCCCTTTTGACAGGCGCAGGCCATCACGCAGATACTCTTCCAACGTCTGATATCCCCAAAAACGCGTTCCGCCCGCCCCCTGACCACGATGGGTATTGTGCACGAAAGCACCCTGCAGCGTGTTGTGTTGCCGGGTCACTTGCAGAAAAATCCCCTCATGCCGTAAAAAATCACGTCTGTCATGCTGCATGAAATCCGCGATCGGCTGCAACACGGCATGGGAGGCTTCGACGCGCTGTGTTTCAGGATTCCAGATAAAATGTAAACGCCGTATCTTATTTTTTTGCAGAAATGATATGAAAGCCTGGGGTGAGAGTTGCAGAAGCGAGTTCATGAAGTCCCTGGTTTTAGTGAATGAAAACAGCGGGCGGCACGTGGGGGCTGGACACCGCCCGCTTCAAGTTAGGGCTGCAAAACACGAGTGGAATACTATCCGCCGATACCGTCAGCGCAGATGTAGGAGTTCAGACCTTCGAGTTCATGTGCCATCACCTCGACGATCTTCAACATCAGGTGGCGTACGGAAAGCATGCCGAGCAGAGTACCGTTCTCATCGACGATCGGCATGTGCCTGAAATGACGTTCGGTCATATATTCAAAGGCCTCACTGGCGTCCATTTCAACCGGAGCTACTTCAGGGTCCGGAGTCATGACCTCGCCGACTCTGGTTTCAAGGCAGGAGAGGTGTTTCCTGACCACCCGGGTCATCAGGTCGCGTTCGGTAAAGATGCCTCTGAGTTTGTCATTTTCAATCACAGCCACGGCGCCGACCTCGTTGTCGGTCATTTTTTCCACCGCGGACATCACCGAATCTTCCGGGCTTACAGTGATGGCTGGCGAGCGTGCTATCTTCAACAGATTCATACGATCCTCCACTTTTTCTGTGCATCGTTCCGAACGGAATTGATCCATTTCAGCCCGGTAAGGCGGGCTCCACATGTGAGACTATCGTACAACGGCCAACTACAAATACAGAGATAATATAAAGGCTGCTGCGACCTGAGTCAATAGCAGAGTGCCCGATCTTCGACTTTGAGCACGGGCCGGCAGAGCGGCCGGGGTGCTCACTGCTCTGCCAGGTTTTTACGCGCCTCGCGCACGATTTCACGAGCCTGCTTGAACAGGGTGGGGGCGTGATATGTAAATCCCTGTTTGATTGTCCATTCGATGCCGCCGTGGCCATCCCGTTGCTGGTCGAGAACGGGATTTAATCCCTGTGGCAGCAGAATCTGCAGATTCGCCAGCGGGTTGCCATCGACGACGATGAGGTCTGCTGAAAAGCCTGCTTTGATCCGCCCGATTTCGTGTTCCATGCCCAGGGCGCGGGCGCCATTGTAGGTTGCATGACGAATGACTTCCAGAGGGTGGAAGCCGGCTTCCTCGTGCAGTTGCAGCTCGCGCAGGTAGGCGAAGCCATAGATTTGATAGATGTAGCCGGCATCTTCACCCGTGGTGACGATACCGCCCAGGCGTTCGAAATCGCGCACGGCCCGCATCCAGATAGCGTAGTTTTCTTTCCAGTACACCTCATCGGTGTTGCTCCAGCCTGCGAAAAACGAACCATGGTGTTCCGGGCTTGGTGTGAAAAATTTTTTCAATGCCGGGTGCAGATAATCTGCAAACGCCGGATTGGTCAGAGCGCGCTGCAGATCGCGGCTGGCCTCATAGATGGCAAACGTCGGATCCCAGGCAACACCTTTTTCCACCAGACGTCGCAGCACAGCGTGCAGCTTCTCCTGATCGACTTCACGCCACAAACGGCCGGCATAGCGGAAACGGTCCAATTCATCCGCATGGTTGAAATCGGCGGGGAAACTCTGTACGCCATCCAGGGCGGCATCGGGGATGCCATACCAGTGTTCGATTGTTGTCGTACCCATGTCGGCGTCATCCAGCGCATTCGCATCTTCCACACCGACGTGGTGTGCAATCTGCAAGCCGAGTTTGCGCGCCTCATCCGCAGCGACGCGAAAGGTGTCACGATCGATGCCCCAGCATTTCATCCCTGTAGCACCGGAGGCTTTGATCCGGCGGACGGCCGAGCGAATTTCGTCCTCGGTTTTCCCGCCGGGGAACCAGGCATAGTAGATGATCCGCGGTGCCGCTATTTCGCCGGACTCGCTCTGCTGGATGAGTTTCCGTACTTCTTTGGCTCTGCCACCGAGCAGGCGATTGGTCGTGATTCCTGCCCCCAGCCAGAGGTTAAACTGATATTGCAGAGATTGCGGCACACCCGCAGGTGCAGCATGAATGTGGTTATGCATGTTGATAAAGCCGGGCAAGACATACTTCCCACGCGCATCGATCACTGCGTCTGCGCTCTGCATGTAGTTTGCCTTCTCAGAGCTGCGCGCGATGCGTTCGATG
>DRLW01000438.1 GCA_011375275.1 Bacteroidota bacterium | reverse complement strand
GAACGGTTTCACACCAGGGCATCTGAACTGACAGATGCCTTTTCTTTTTCTCACCACTTCCTTTGCACATTTTCATCACTTCATCGTCTCACTTTCCGCACTCCCCCTGCATTTTTTTAATCCGATTGCTCCATAAGTCAGCACTTCTGCAAACAGAATCGGGATAACTGAAAAATTTCGTTCGGTGAAGTGTCTTCCTGCAACTCGCTGAACCCAAAAGATAAGTTCTGTTTCAAGCGAATTTATCAATTCATCAGGCTAAACTCTCAGGAGGAAGGAACCATGCACCCCCGAAAAACGAGTCTGTTCCTACGCGCGGCTCTGGCTGTACTCTTCGTCTTTTCTGCAGCACTGCTCCCGGCTGAAACACCGGATTCCCTGAACTGGTCCCCGGAATTCAGCATGCAGTTTCCCGGCATCCGCGGCACCGCTATTTCGCCGGACGGCTCCCTGATCGCATACGTCGTGCGCACCGCGATTATGGATGGTGAGAAGTCCGAATACCGCAGCCATATCTACATCGTTTCCGCCGATGGCAAGAGCGATATCCAGTACACCCGCGGTGAAAAATCCTGCAGCAATCCGGCCTTTTCACCGGACGGCGAGTGGCTGGGATTTACCTCTGCCCGTGGCGGCAAAAAAAACCAGGTCTGGCGTATCCGCATACGTGGCGGCGAGGCTGAACAGATCACTGAGGCAGAAAACGGGGTCGCAGCCTGGCGCTGGTCTCCGGACGGGCGCAGCATCGCTTACACCATGCGCGACCCTGAAACCGAGGCAGAAAAAAAGCGCAAAAAGGAAAAGCGCGATGTCATTCTCGTCGATAAAAATTTCAAATACAACCACTTGTACCGCATCAGTGTGGAGAAAAACAGCGAGGGCAAACGCGATGTGCAGCGGCTGACGCGCGGAGATTTTCACATCACTGCGTTCGACTGGTCGCCGGATGGCACGACCATCGTATTTTCTCATCAGAAAGACCCCCGCATCAACACCGGTTTTCTCAACAGCCGCATCTCGACCGTGCCGGCAGACAGCGGCGCGGTGACTGCGCTGGTGAGCTGGGGCGGCGCCAACCGGCAGCCGCGCTACTCCCCGGACGGCCGCTGGGTAGCGTTCACTTCCCACGGTGGCAGCCCGCAGCCTGTCGGCCTTTCTGACCTCTACATCATCCCCGCACAGGGCGGGCAGCCGAAAAAACTGCACGACACCGGCGACCGCAACGCCTCCCTGATCGGCTGGAGCCGGAACGGCAAAGCACTCATCTACTCCGAAGCAGCAGGCACGACCCGGCATATCTTTGCCCTGCCGGTTGATGGCGGCGCGGCCAAGCCTGTTTCCCGCGGCCAGGGCGTTGCAGGCTCGGTTTCTCTGGCGGCAAAAACCGACCGCATGGCCTTCACCTGGCAGACGCTGACCAGCCCGGCCGAGGTGCACATTTCTTCGACGCGAAAATTTTCGCCAAAGAAGCTCACCCGCATCAACGCCGAAATTACCTTGCCGGAAATGGGCAGAACTGAAGTTATCCGCTGGACATCAAAAGACGGGCTGGAGATCGAAGGCCTGCTGACCTATCCGATCGGTTATGAGGAAGGCAAAAAATATCCGTTGATTTTAAACGTTCACGGTGGCCCGGCAGGCGTTTTCCTGCAACGCTTTACCGGTTCGGCGAGCATCTATCTGATACAGTATTTCGCGGAAAATGGCTTCTTCGTGCTGCGTCCGAATCCGCGCGGCAGCACGGGATACGGCAAAAAATTCCGCTATGCCAATGTACGTGACTGGGGCTACGGCGATTATGAAGACCTGCTCTCTGGTGTTGATCTCGCTATCGAGCGCGGGCTGGCGCACCCGGACAGCCTGTGTTTGATGGGCTGGAGTTACGGCGGCTACATGACCTCCTTCATGGTCACACGTACGCAGCGCTTCAAAGCCGCGAGCATGGGGGCAGGCCTGCCCAATCTGATCAGCATGACCACGACGACGGATATTCCGGACTATCTGGTGGCTCACATGGGGGGCAAGGAATTCTGGCAGGATTATGAGGTGTACGAAAAACATTCTGCGATTTACCGTATCGCGCATGTCACCACGCCGACACAGGTGATTCACGGCGCCAGAGATTTGCGTGTACCCTTCACCCAGGGGCAGGAATTTTACGTCGCTCTGTCGCGCAAGGGCGTTCCGACTGAGATGATCGTGTATCCGCGCACGCCGCACGGCCCGCGCGAACCGAAATTCGTCATGGATGTCTCCCCACGCATTCTGAACTGGTTTAACCAGCACCTCGGGCGCTGAGACGCGTGCAGCCGCCGGGAGCAGTAAACTTCCGGCGGCTGCTATTCTTCACCTTCCCCTGTGCGCAGGCGCTCGAGCACAGCCCGGGTGATCTCGCGTACCACTGCTTCCAGCTCTCCCGCTTGCACGCTGTCCGGCTGGGTCCGGCACGGGGTAATGCGCCCCGGGACTCCGGCTTTCTCACGCAGAACCATGAGTTTTTCCACCTCTTCCCGGCTCAGCGTTTCGGTTTGACCCAACTGCCTGCTCAGAAAAATGATCTGCGCTGCGTGCTCCAGAGTTTCCATGCGGAAATAGGCAGCAAGAACCTCTGTCCCCAGGGTCAGCGCACCGTGATTGGCCAGCAGAATGGCATCCGAGTGCTGCACCAGCGGCCGGATCGATTCAGGGATGCCTTGTGTGGATGGCGTGGCATAGGGCGCTATCGGCACAGAGCCGAGGGTAAAAACCGCCTCAGCCAGAGCGCACTGATCGAGGGGGATACCGGCCACGGCAAAAGCCGTGCTGTACGGTGGGTGCGCATGCACAACCGCGGCAACGTCCTCGCGCTGGCGATAGACTTCGAGGTGCATCTTCAGCTCACTCGACGGCCGCCAGGCTGTATCGCGGCTGAGCACGTTGCCCTCCAGATCCACACGCAACAACATCTCCGGGGTCATAAAGCCCTTGCTCACACCAGTGGGCGTGGTCAGCAGGATGTTCTCGCCTAGCCGCGCGGAGATATTGCCATCATTCGCAGCGACAAAACCGCGCTGCCACAGCCGGCGCCCCATCTCGACGATTTCCTGCCGAAGCTTGCGTTCCTGTAGTGTTTTGTAATAAGCCATCACACCTCTTTCGCCCGGTTTTCGCGATACGTTCTTTCCTAATTATTTAAGCGGGAGTCGGGATAGCTGACCGGACTTATTTACAAAAAAGATATCCGTCCGGTGAACCCCATCTTCCTCCAATTCATCTCCTGTTCGCAGGCTCGGCTCGGATGCGGCCATGGCCCAGACACCGACATGGACGAGATGTAGCCGAAGTGGCAACACTTCGGGCGCACCGAGCTCCGGAACTCTTGCGAGTTCCGCTACACGTGGGTCAAAACGTGTGCGCAAGCGAAGCTTCTGTCCGATAAACCCTATTTTTCTTCACTTCATT
>DRLW01000437.1 GCA_011375275.1 Bacteroidota bacterium | reverse complement strand
GGTGCAGAACTTCCCCAATCCATTCAACCCCACGACCACTATTAGTTATCATCTCAAAGAGAGCGGCACAGTCGAGCTGAAGATTTACAACACCCTCGGCAAAATCATCCGCACGCTGGTGCATGCGAAGCGCCCTGCGGGCTCCCACGAAGTGGTCTGGGACGGCCGGGATGATGCCGGCAATCCGGTACCGAGCGGCCAGTATTTCGTCGAATTGCAGGCCGGCAATGCTGTGTCTTCACGAAAATTGCTGTTGGCGAAGTAGCCGAATTCGCAAGAATTCGGGCGTTTGGTTTTTCTGAATTCTTGCGAATTCAGCTACGTATTGTAACCGGATTCGCCAGAATTCGGGGAATTACTGATGGGTTCGTTCCATCTCCCTGGCGAAGAGCGGTAACAACGGCGAAATTTCTCCTTGAAAAAAGGATAAGATATATTTATTTTCTCCTTATTGAAAGGAGAAATATATGGTGAATCAAAATCTCTATCCATCCCGCGAAAAATTGGTCCAGTTCCTTGTGGATGCACTGACCGTACCATGGCCAGAGTCTACACACCGGCGGGTGTGGTCCCGGGTGACCTTTCCCGGCAAAGCGACAGCAGTCGCCGGTATGCGCCGGGTTGGCAAAACGACATTTTTGCACCAGATGCGACAGGCCAGGCACGCGGACGGCATTGCGCGGGAACGCCTTCCTTACCTCAACTTCGAAGATGAGCGCCTGGCCGGTTTCAGAGCCGAAGATTTCTCGATCTTTGTGGAGGAATACTACCGCAGATTTCCGCAACTGCGGGGCAATGAGACGGTCATCTGGTGCTTCGATGAAATTCAGGTCGTGGCGGGATGGGAGCGCTTCGTGCGCCGTCTGCTGGACACTGAAAAAGTGGAAATTTTCGTCAGCGGGTCTTCGTCCGCCCTGCTTTCGAAGGAGATCGCGACAGCCCTGCGCGGGCGTTGTTGGGAGGTGGACCTCTTCCCTTTCAGCTTTGAGGAATATTTGCGGCACCATGGCATTGCGCTGCCCGACCGGATTGATCTGGTCTCGGCCCGGCAACGCTCGGCATTGGAAGGCGCGTTGAGGGACTACCTGGTCACCGGCGGCTTCCCGGAAGCGCAGGGAATCGATAGCGCTACCCGTTATCGCCTGCTCTCGGATTACGTCGATTTGGCAATGCTTCGCGATGTGGTGGAACGGTACAATGTGCGCAATATCGCGAGTTTGCGCTGGTTGGTGCGGCATCTGTTGGGCAATCCGGGCGGCTTGTTCAGCGTTGAAAAATTTCATGCAGCGCTCAAGTCACAAGGGTTGGCGATCAGCCGGGATACTCTGCACCAACTGCTGCGGCACCTCGAAGACTGTTTTCTCGTGCGGTTGACCTGGGTGGAAACGGCCTCAGAGCGGCGGCGCATGGTGAATCCACGCAAGGCCTATCCTATCGACCCTGGCCTTATTCCGGTTTTCAATCGTTCAGGGAAGGCGAATCTCGGCCATGCCCTCGAGACCGTGGTGCGTATCGAACTGGAACGCCGGAATATGCAAGTAAGTTACGTCCGAACTTCGGATGGTTTCGAAGTGGATTTCCTCGCACGCACGCCGGAGGGGGAAGAGAGCCTGCTGCAGGTTGCCGCTGATCTCGGCGATGACGTCACCCGGGAAAGAGAAATTCGCGCCCTGCAATCGGCTGCTCGTGAGCATCCGCGCGCCTCGCTTCACCTGATCACTCTGGCGCCGGAAACGGCCGGGCCGATACCGCAAGGTATTCAAGTGCACAATGCCGCGTTGTGGCTGCTTGCGCCGTGGCTCCTGTAGTTCTGTGAAAAGAAAAAAAGCGTTCGTACACGAACTCACTGAAAAAAGGAGAACCACATGTTTCGCCTTCAGGCATACATACTGTTCATTTTCGGCGCCATGCTTTCACCGCAACCGGCCATTCAGGCGCAAGATTTCAGTCCGATCATCAATTTCCCGGTCGAACACTTTATATTTGAGAGCGCGACGTATGTCGACGCAAACGGTGACAGTATCCGTTTCAATCTCGATGTTTACTACCATATTCCCGCGAACCCCATCGGCATCATCTATTTTTTTCATGGTTCCGGTGGCAGCGCCCGGCTCTGGTTTGTGAAAACACGCGTGGAGCAGCCGTTGCTCATGCGGGAAGCCGTCAGCCGCGGTTTCGGTGTTGTCAGCATGGAGAGCAATAACCGCAACGGTAAAGTCTGGGATAACAACGCTGAACTGGACAGCACAGCGTTACAAGTGCAGGATAATGTCGATACCGAGCATGTTTGGCGCGTGCATGCCGACTCGATGCTTGCCAAAAACCGCTACAGCGCCGATCTCCCCCTGTTTGCCGTCGGCTTCTCCAATGGCGGCGCTTTTACCAACATGCTGGCCTTGCGCGCTTCGACATTTTATCTGACGCATCAGGATTCCATACCGGATATTTCGCACATCATACCGTTTCGGGCCGTTGCCATTTATGGCGCCGTGGGGCGTTTCACCAAAAGCATGGCTTACGACCTTCCGACCATCTTCAATCTCGGTATCAATGACAACAAAGCACCTGCCTATCCGAACATGACGAATCATCCTGACTGGCCATACCCGCCGGAAAGTTCGGTCGAAGCCAGTCACAACCTGTTGATGGCGCGCGGCGTCGCCAGCGAGTTCAATGTCAAACCGGAAGAAACGTTGCAGCCCTACCGCTTCGCCCGCATCCCCGGAATCGACACGACTGGATCAAGGATGATATATGATGCCCTGAAGGCGGCGCGCGGCCAGAATGGCCAACGGCTGATCAGCGAGCAGGATTCGCTGCTTTTCAATCCGAAGAGAAACTCCGTCCGTTCCGTACTGCCACAACAATTCAAGGATTTCACGCCGCAAATCGACGAACAACTGGTGGCGGTTTATGCCGAACATTTGCCCTTGAGCGATTTCAAAAACAACACGCTCGACTTTTTCGAAGAGCATCTCACCGTGACGTCTGTTACGCAGCCTGCCGGTGGCGCGTCGCCGCACACTTTTGTGCTGGAGCAGAATTATCCCAATCCCTTCAACCCCACGACCACCATCACATACACCCTCTCCGAAAGCAGCATCATCACGCTGAAAATTTACAACATCAGAGGCGCTTTGATTCGCACGCTGATCGATACATATCAGAATGCCGGCATCCATCGAGTAAGTTGGGACGGCCGGGACGATTCGGGCAAAATCGTGCCGAGCGGCCAGTATTACTACGATCTGCAGTCCGGCCGATTTCGTACCGCGCGCAAGATGATTTTGTTGCAGTAGTGGCAGTCGCTTACAGAGCAGGAAAGAACCTTTTTGCATTACAATTCGCACGATCATTTCTTATATTGCGAACATGAATCGGAAATGTGCACACATCTGTTTTCTATTCGCAATGGGTATGCTGGCGACGGCAAGAGCTGTAACGGGGCAAGCCATTGACAACAGGGAAAGACTTTCCACATCTCCACACCACTGGATCCGCACCAATCCCGGCGGAGGAGGAGCGTTTGGCACGGCGGGCGCAAGCCTGGACGGCGCGATTTTCGTCGGCAGTGATCTGAGCGGTGTCTATCGCAGCACGGATCGCGGCCGGAGCTGGCAGCCGCTCGGGGCGCGGCAGGGGCTTTTCGCCACCCACATCAGCGGGCTCGGTTTTGATAGACAGGATGGAGCCATTCTTTTTGTCGGTACGGATCAGGGCATCCATCGCAGCGCCGACGGCGGCGAGTCCTTCACGCAGGTGCTCGATCACGGCTATGTGACCGATATCGAGATGAGCGCCGGCACTCCGGCCACCGGCTATGCCGCCTGGCACCCGGATTTCGACGTGGCGCGCGGTGAAGTCTATCGCACAAACGACCGCGGCTTGAGTTGGAACCGGGTGAGCGCCAATCTGCCCGATAGCCTGTGGATTCTCAAGCTCGCGGTCGATCCGCAAAATGCGAACACGGTTTACTTGCTCGCAGGCGGCGGTCGTTTTGCCTGCGGCCCGGCTGTGGCCTATCGCAGTCTCGACGCCGGTGTGACCTGGCGGCAACTGGCTCCCGCCCTCGGCGCGATCATGGACCTGGCCCTCGATCCGCGCGAGCCGCAAACGCTCTATTTGGCCACCATGAACGCCTCATGCAACGCGCCGGACTATTGGCTCGACCTCGACGGCAGCATCTACAAGAGCACGAACCGTGGTGACAGCTGGCGTCTTCTTGCCGATCGCACCGGCGTGATCTGGATAAAAAGAGACGCTCCGGACACGGTGCGGTTGATCGATCCGCGCGAACCGTTTCCCTGGAATCCTGAGGCAGGAACATGGCAATCCACCGATGCCGGCCTCACCTGGCAGCACATCGGCGTGATCGATGACTGGGACTACGGCTATCAGGGCGAGGCCTATTGGGCTTACGGCACCAGTTTCGACGGCATTGTGCACACCCTCGGCGAAGATTTATCCGATCCGGACGCGCTGTTCTGGGTCAACGGCCAGTGGGTGTTTGGCAGCCGCGACGGCGGTGTGACCTTCGCCAATCTGTTTACCGAACAGGTGGCGGAAAATCGCTGGCGCTCGCGCGGCATCGATAACGTCAACATGCTGGCTTTGGCCATCAGCGCTGTCGACCCGCAGCGGATTTACCTGGGGTACTTCGATATTGGCTTCTGGCGCAGCGATGACGGCGGCGCCAGTTGGCAGTCCGGCAACGACGGAGCGTTCACCGGCGACTGGGAAGGCTTCGGCGGTAATGTCGCCAGCATAGTGGCAGACCCGCAGCGTCGCGATGTGGTCTGGGCAACACTCAGCGGCAATCAGAACGGCGAGCACCCGACCTATCTGGTGCGCAGCGATCGGGGCGGTGAGAAGGGCAGTTGGCGACCGGCCAATGCCGGTCTGCCGACAGTGGAAGTCATGGGGTTGTCATTGGATACTAACAGCCCGGCAAGCCGGCGTACACTATTTGTCACAGCAGACCGCGATGTCTATCGCAGCACGGATGACGGCCTAACCTGGCAGAAAGTCGATGACTGCAACGGCTGCCGCGTCACTGCCGTCGATCGCTTCGACAGCAACCTGATTTACGCCGGCGGTGAGATCGGCCTGCGGCGCTC
>DRLW01000436.1 GCA_011375275.1 Bacteroidota bacterium | reverse complement strand
GCAATCTCGGTAACTGGAAGTTCGAGGACATAACCGCGCAGGCCGGAGTACAGGCCAGCAAGCTCATGTCCACCGGCGCTGTTTTTGCCGACATCGATGGCGACGGCGATCTCGATCTGCTCCTCAGTGCCAATAACGGCCCCAACGCGCTGTTTATCAACGACGGCAGCGGGCGTTTTCGCAACGAAGCGCCACAGCGTGGCTTTCGCAAAAAATACGGCAGCACCACCATCGCCTTCGCCGACATCGACAACGACGGCGACCTCGATATTTATCTCACCAACTACAAAAAAATCTCCATCAAAGACATTTACCCACCGCAACAGTTGAGCTGGGAAAACACCGTCGAGGAGAAGGACGGTACCTATGAGGTCAAATTCCAGTTCCGGAAACATTTCATCGTGCGCCGGCAGGGCAATGTGCTGGCCAAGCTGGAGCTCGCCGAGGAAGACCTGCTGTTCATCAATGACGGCACCGGCCACTTCAGCGCGGAAAAAGTCGGTGGCGCGCGTTTTCTCGATGAGGATGGCGCCCCCTCGCCGGTGCTGCAGGACTGGGGCCTGACGGCAAAATTTCATGATGTCGATAACGACGGCGATGCAGACCTGTACGTCTGCAACGATTTCTGGTCGCCGGACCGTTTCTGGATCAATCGCGGCGATGGCACGTTTCAGGCGATCGACAGGCTGGCCCTGCGCAATACCAGCATTTCGACCATGTCTGTGGATTTTGCCGACATCGATGCTGATGGTGATACGGATTTTTTTCTGCCTGACATGCTCAGCCCGGACCACAAACGCCGCATGATGCAGATGAACACCAATCCGCCCCTGCCGCTGGAGATCGGGCAGATCGATGACCGGCCGCAGTACATGCAAAACACCCTGTTTCTGAACCGCGGCGACCTGACCTTTGCGGAAATTGCCCGTTACAGCGGTGTCGATGCCTCGGAGTGGTCGTGGGCGGCAGCGTTTTTGGATGCTGATCTCGACGGATTCGAAGATATCCTGATCACGACCGGCCATCCCTACGATATTCAGGATTCCGACACCCAGCGCCGCATCAGCCGCCTCGCTCCCAAAACCTTTGATGATATCCGCCGCACGATTTTACTCTACCCGCAATTGCGCACCCATAATTTCATCTTCCGAAACAACGGCGATCTGCATTTCACGGATAAGTCTGTGGACTGGGGATTCCGCAGCGAGGACATCGCCCACGGGCTGGCGCTGGCAGACCTCGATAACGACGGCGACCTCGATGTCGTGATGAATCGCTATCAGGACGAGGCCGGGATATATGAAAATCTGAGTTCAAAGCCGCGCGTCGCAGTTCGGCTTCGCGGTGAGGGCAACACAGCCGGGATCGGCGCTAAAGTGCTGTTGCGCGGCCCCTCCGGCGAGCAGATACGCGAGATCGGCGGCGGCACGTATCTTTCCTCCTCGCAGGCGCAGGTGATGTTCGCGGCGCGCGACACCCTGATGCAGCTCGAAGTGCGCTGGCCCGGAGGAAAAAAAGTCTCCCGCATCGAATCGGTGCGCCCGAACCAGCTTTTTGAAATTTACGAATCCGGCGCCGAACCGGTTGGCGAGGGTGGGGGCAAGCCGGCACCGCAGCCGCTCTTTGCAGACGCAACCACCCGCCTCGGGCATGTACATACAGAGCAGGAGTTCGACGACTTCCGCCGGCAGCCCTTGCTGCCGCGGCGCTTGAGCCAGAACGGCCCGGCACTGCTGTGGTTTGACGCCAACGCTGACGGCTTCGACGACCTGCTCATCGGCAGCGGGCGTGGCGGGCGCGTGGGCTTCTTTCTCAACCAAAAGGGCAAAACGTTCAGGCCGCAGCGGCGCGGTTTTTTCTCCCGCCGGCTGAGTGGCGATGCCGCCGGCATGGTGGCCTGGCGGACAGCCTCGGGCGAAGCCCGCGTGGCGGTCGCCGTTTCCGGCGCTGAAAGTTCACCGGCAGCCCCGGCGCGGCTGTACGTTGTGGCGCTCGCCAGCGGGCAGGTGCGGCAAGATATCGAACTGCCGCCGCAGCTTGGCAGTCCCGGCCCGCTGGCCATGGCAGACTATGACGGCGACGGCGATCTCGACCTTTTTGTCGGCGGCCGGTTTCTGCCGGGGCGTTATCCGCAATCACCGGCTTCGCTTTTTTTGAAAAATGAAAACGGGCGCTTTGCCGTGGATGAGGCCAGCAGCCGGGCTGTAGCGCAGGCAGGCATGGTCAGCGGCGCGGTCTTTACCCATCTCGATGAGGACAGCAGGCCGGAACTGGTGCTCGCCGTCGAGTGGGGGCCGGTGCGCGTTTACAGTATGCGCGATGGCGTCTTCCGGGAAATGACCGAAGCGTACGGCCTCGCACAGCTCACCGGCTGGTGGCAGGGCGTTGCCACAGGAGATTTTGACGGCGACGGCCGCCTCGATCTGATTGCCACCAATCGCGGGCTGAACAGTGTGTACCAGAGGTATGCGCCCTCGCCGCAGGCACCGCTGCGCGTTTTTCACGAAGATTTCGACAACAACGGCATCTACGATCTCATCGAAGCCTACACCGAAAAGAGCAGCGGCCGTATTTTACCGATCCGGCGGCTGGAAACCCTGGCACAGGCACTGCCGATCGTGCGCAAGCGCTTCCGTTCTTTTTCAGAATATGGCCAGGCGACGGTCGCGGACCTGCTCGGTGAAAGGAGAAATATCGCCCGTGAGCTGCAGGCTGTCACGCTGGCTTCGCACGTGCTGCTCAATCGTGGCGGGCGCTTCGAAGCCGTGCCGCTGCCGGCGGAGGCACAGTTTGCCCCGGCTTTCTCCGCCGCTGTCGCGGATATCGACGGCGACGGGCACGAGGATATTTTTCTCAGCCAGAATTTTTTCGCCCACGAAAAGGACACTCCCCGTGAAGACGCCGGGCTGGGCCTGTGGCTGCTCGGGGATGGCACAGGCCGGAATTTTCGCGCCCTGCCCGCACAACGCAGCGGCGTGCGCGTCTATGGCGAGCAACGCGGGGCTGCGCCGGCGGATTTTGACAACGACGGCCGCATCGACCTTGCTGTCAGCCAGAACGGCACGGAAACCCGCCTTTTGCACGGCGCACACACCCCGGCCGGCGTGCGCGTCCGCGTGATCGGCAGCAGAGCCAACCCGGCGGCCTTCGGCACCCGGCTGCGCCCGGTTCGCGATGGCAAGCCCGGCCCTGTGCGCGAGATCAGCGCTGGCAGCGGCTACTGGTCGCAGCAGGGCAGCGTGCAGGTTTTTCACGGCGCGCAGGCGATCGAAATAATCTGGCCCGATGGCCACAGCACGCGGCAGAAAATACCCCGCGGGCAGGCAGAGATCGTGATCCGCAGGTGACATTCGGCTCAGCACGGTTAACCGGACCGCCTGACAACAGCACGTGCCTGCACCAGACCGCTTGGCTGGGTTGCACTGGATACCCTGAGTGAATTTCTTTTTGCAGCATCCGTGCATTTTTTTTTGAACCGCGAAGGCGCCAAGACGCGAAGAAAAACAAAATGCAAAGCAAAGAATTGCTGGAACTGATTTTTACAACACATCAGTACCCTTCGCGCTCTTCGCGCCTTTGCGGTGAATACAAAAGACATCTGCGCTTCAGCTGAAGGCAGTGAGAACGGGATAACCAGATGTTTTTTTATTCTCATGTCGGAAACGTTTTGGCTGCTGAGTTTGAATAGCATCCGTGCATTTTTTTGAACCGCGAAGGCGCAAAGACGCAAAGAAAAACAAAATGCAAAGCAAAGAATTGCTGGAACTGATTTTTACAACACATCAGTACCCTTCGCGCTCTTCGCGCCTT
>DRLW01000435.1 GCA_011375275.1 Bacteroidota bacterium | reverse complement strand
GGGCATGGCTCAGCCATCGCGCAGTGCTATAACCATATCATCATGCCTTTGGCTGCAGAACGGGATCAGCTCACGCAGATCCGCTGGGGCATAGCCGACTTCCGCCACCGGTTCAAGCGCGAACCCGAATCGATCTGGTTGCCTGAAACAGCGATCAACCAGAAGACCCTCGATCTTCTCACGACTTTTCCCTCATTGAAATATCTCATTCTTTCACCACATCAGGCACAACGGATTCGCCCGCTTACCAGTGAAACAGCAGAGTGGACCGGCGTCGAACACGGAGAGATCGATACGCGCAGGCCATACCGCTGCTTTGCCCGCGACGCACGGGGCAACAAATGCCGCGATCGGTTTCTGGATATCTTTTTCTATCACGGTGATCTGGCGCGGGGAATCAGCTTTGAACATTTGTTGCGCAATGCCTCGCAAATGTCTGCACGTATCGATAGCGCCTTTGGAAACGAACTGAAAACCGCCCTCGTTTCCATCGCCACTGATGGCGAGACCTATGGCCATCACGATCGTTTTGGGGAGCTCGGACTGGCCTACCTGCTCAATGTCGAGGCAGAGGCGCGCGATATCGAACCGATCAACTACAGTGCTTTTCTGGCCGGCAATCCGCCGGAGTTTGAGGTTGAACTCAAACCCGGCCCCAATGGTGAAGGCACAGCCTGGAGCTGTGCGCACGGGGTCGGGCGGTGGTACCGGAACTGTGGCTGCTCCACAGGCGGCGAGGAGGGGTGGCAGCAGGAATGGCGCACGCCCTTGCGCTCGGCACTGGATAACCTGCGCGACCGGCTGAATACCATCACAGAAGAGCAGGGGCACGGCCTGTTTACCGATGTCTGGCGTGCCAGAGATGCGTATATCGACGTTATTCTCGACCGGAGGCCGGCCACAATAGAGCCTTTTTTGCCGAACACGCTGCGCGGGAACTCTCCAGGGCAGAACAGACCACAGCTCTCAAGCTGATGGAAATTCAACGGCAGGCGCAGTTGATGTACACCAGTTGCGGCTGGTTTTTTACCGAGCTCTCAGGGCTGGAAACCGTGCAGATTCTGAAGTATGCTGCCCGGGCAATCGAGCTGGCTGAAGACCTCACCACGGACGAGCTCGAAACAACGTTTGTCGCAGACCTGCGCAAAGCGCGAAGTAACATCAAAGACTATCAGAACGGCGAGTGGATATACAATAATTTTGTGCTGAAGTCGCGCTTTACTCTGGAAGATATTATCGGCCATTATGCTGTCAAAGTGTTGATGCGGCGCGGAGCCCGCAAGGGGACACAACAGAGACTTTTCGCTTATGATCTGCATGTACTGGAAGAAGATCATTTTACCGCTGGAAATATCACCATTGACCTCGGTGTTGTCAAAGCCGTCTCGCGTCTCACACTGCAGGAAGAGGAGGTGTGCTACGTTCTGCTGAATCGTTCGATGGGCGAAAAGCTTCGTTGTTTCATCCGCAAAAACAATGGCGACTGGACCTATGCCGATGCCCGTGATGCTCTGCAGGCCGGCATCAACGCCGGCGTGGATTCTCTGTTTACCGAAGTCAAACGCATTTGGAAGACAGAGGCCTATGACCTGAACACGCTGCTGATCGATCAGCGCCAGGAAATCGTCGATGTCCTGATTTCGGAGCAAAAGAAAAACCTTTTGCCCGATTATTTTAAAATTTATGAAAAGAACCAGAAGCTGCTGCGGACGATTGCCAAGCTGCAGGTTGATGCCCCGGAAGAGTTGGCCCAGCCAACCCGCATCGCCCTGAAATACAAAATTCTTGCAGCCATCCATGCGGCAGCCGCGCAGGAAAGTAACGCAGAATACGAAAAGGCCGTCGAGCTGGTACATCTGGCACAAAAGCTCGGCATCACGATCGATTTGACGGAAGTTGCCTCAGAGCTGGAAAAGTTGTTACAGGATATTCTGTTTCGCCTGAAGAAAAAGTTTGAACCGGAGGTCTGCGCCCAGCTTCTCGAGTTGAACTCCGTGCAGCGCCGGATGCAACTGGAGCTGAACAGTGCCCTGCTGCAGGATACGTTATATGAGATTTTAAAAACGCGCATCGTCCCGGCGATCGAAAAAATCAATCGCGGCGGGCCTGATGTGCAGGCGCTCTATAAAGCCGTCAACCAGGTCCTGCAGGTTGCCTATCATTTCAATTTCAACATCAAAATTTATAAAGACCGGCTGAAGCCCTTTGAGGGAGAGTTCAGCCGTGATCCGGAATACTGGCCCTGACGGGACGTGATGCGGCCTGTTGAAAAAAAGCTTCTCACCCATGCCGGCGCAATTTACCGCGCTGCCGTGGCGGCGGTGGAACCGGCTGCTTCGGTGGGACGGGTTCTCTCCTGCCGTGATGGTGAAGTCTTTTGTGATGGAACCCGTATCGGTGGCGGGCCGGTGTATGTGCTGGCTTTTGGCAAGGCGGCTTTTCCCATGGCTGCCGAGGTGCTGGCCAGGTGTGGCGATCTCGTCCGGGCTGGTGTTGTCATTGCCCCCAGGGGAGCACACAAGAAGTCCCTGCCGGAAAAAATCGCTGTTTACACCGCCTCTCACCCTCTGCCGGAGGCGGCGGCAGTACAGGCAACGGAGCATGTGCTGCGCCTCGCTGAAAAAATCGAACACGATGCCACGGTGATCGTGGCGCTCTCCGGCGGAACCTCGGCATTACTTGTTTCTCCTCAGCCGCCGATAACTGTTGAAGACAAACGCACCGTATCGCGCCTGCTGCTCGAAAGCGGCGCGGACATCGGACAGATCAACACGGTCCGCAAGGCGCTTTCGCAGGTCAAGGGTGGCCGGCTGGCTGCAAAACTCAGGGCCGCACGCATACTGAATTTGATCATTTCTGATGTTGTTGGAGATGATCCGGCGGTCGTTGGTTCCGGGCCGACGGTGAGTTCGCCGGTGGGCAGAGCGCATGCCCTTGCTGTATGCCGCGAGCTGGGGATCGAAGAGAAGCTTCCGCACAGAGTCAGGGACCTGTTGCTCTCACCAGAGCCGGAAAGGCCGGTGCTGCCACCGGGAGACCGCATCGTGACGAAGGTTGTTGCGAACAACGCCCGGGCACTGGCTGCCGCGCGGGAGCACGCCGAAGCGCTCGGGTATCGCACTGTGATTTTGACAACCGGCCTGCAGTGTGAGGCACGCGTTGCCGGAGAACTCATCGCAGCCATCGCCAGAGATTGCCATGACCACGGCTGGCCCCTGGCTCCGCCATGTTGCATCCTGGCCGGAGGCGAAACAACGGTAACCGTGCGGGGCCGGGGAAAAGGAGGGCGTAACCAGGAGCTGGCCCTTGCCGCCATCCCTCGCCTGAAGGGAGCCGGGCAGGTCGGCCTGCTTGCCGCCGGAACAGACGGCGTCGATGGCAATACCGATGCGGCAGGTGCGTATGTTACCTCGATGACGGCGGAGAAAGTGACAACTCTCGGCCTTTCGGTTCCCGCGGCCTTGCAGGAAAATGACAGCTACACCCTTTTGTCGGCGATCGGCCAGCTTTTCAAGCCCGGGCCCACGGGAACCAATGTTATGGATATTACCATCGTACTGATCAAGGAGTGATCCCTATGCGCAGAACCAAAATCGTCAGCACTATCGGTCCGGCAAGCGAATCGGAGGAGATGCTCTCGCGCATGATCGATGCCGGGATGAATATCGCCCGCCTGAATTTTTCCCACGGAACCCATGAAGATCACGCCCGGGTTATTCAACGAATCAGAAAAGTTTCCAACGAAAAAAACATGCCTGTGGCGATCTTGCAGGACTTATCCGGCCCGAAGATTCGCATCGGTATCATGAAAAAACCGGTGGAGCTCAAATCCGGCGATCGCTTTACTCTGTTTTTTGATGACAGGGAGGGCGATGAAACCGGGGTATCGACGACGTACAAAGATATCCGTTTTGCTGTTGAAGCCGGCGATACCATTTTGCTCGCCGATGGGGCGATCAGCATGCAGGTTGAGGAGAAAAGCGACGAGGGTATTCTCTGCAAAGTCGTGGTCGGCGGAACGTTGAGCTCGAAAAAAGGCATCAACCTGCCCACGAGTACGCTGGCGATTCCGAGCCTGACAGAAAAAGACCGGGCAGACCTGCAGTTCGGTATCGAGCACGGCGTCGATCTCGTTGCCCTGAGTTTTGTCCGGCGGCCCGGTGATGTCATGAAAGTCAAGAGTATGATTCACAGGGCCAAAAAGAATATCCCGGTTATCGCAAAAATCGAAAAGCATGAGGCGATCGATGCGATCGACGAAATAATCGAAGTGGCGGATGGTATCATGATCGCTCGCGGAGACCTTGCCGTCGAAACGCCGCTGGAGCGGGTGCCTGTGGTACAGAAGAACATCATTCAGAAATGCAATCGCAGCGGCACGCCGGTGATCACCGCGACGCAGATGCTGCAGTCGATGGTAACGAGTCCGCGCCCGACGCGTGCCGAAGCCGCTGATGTCGCCAATGCTGTTCTCGACGGCAGCGATGCGGTCATGCTCTCTGAAGAGACCACTGTCGGCCATGATCCCGTGGGTGTGATCCAGACCATGAGCAGGATTCTCAGCGCAGCAGAAAAATCGTTTCACCTCTACTGGACGCCGCCGC
>DRLW01000434.1 GCA_011375275.1 Bacteroidota bacterium | reverse complement strand
CGGTTTGCTGAGTAAACTGGATACCCGGAGCCGCGCCCCGAGGTGAATCCGGCTGCTCTCTGTATCCCATTCAGCGAGATAGATTTTTCTCGCAGGATGTGAGGTATAGTGCCGGTATTGTTATTTTCAGATCACCAGCTCCCTGCCTGGTTCGTGCTCAAATCAGCCCGCCATCGAGGAGTGCCGGGAGAAATCAGATTTCACAGGAATTGTGAATTTTTCAACCAGTGCGTTCATAGAGCTTGTGAACCGGTCTGAGCGTGACGATACGTTAAACAAAAAAGACTGGTCAACTCATGCGAATACTGCTTCTCAATCCTGCCCTGCCATTTCCACTGACAAACGGCGAAAACGTGCGCACCTATTCTCTCTTTGCGCAAATTTCCAGCCATCACACGGTGACAGCTGTCGTGTTCGCTCAGCAAAGCACTGCCGCGGGTTTGCATGAGATCGGCCAATTTTGCGAAAATTATTACCAAATACAACCGCAAAAAATGTCTTTTGTTTCTGCTCTCCCGGGTTTTTTAAAAAAACTGCCGGACTGTTTCCAGCCCTTTCGGTCCCGCACGCTGCGCAGGAATATCGCCACCTTGCTGGCCAGCGAACCGTTTGATGTCATCCACTGCGGGCACGTCGCCATGATGGCTGCAATTCCGGACGACCCGGGTGTGCCAGTTGTGGTGCAGCAAGATACAGCACACCTGCCGACGATGCTGGCACAGCTTGGCTTCAAAGAGTGTGCACGAACGCTGCAAAATCGCAAGGAGCTGTTCCGGTTACGTTCTGCACTGGCCACCTTCTGGAGCCGGGCTGATGGAATCATCGTGCCTGTCGAGCATGTGCGTGCTGCCATCGTCAGCCGGGTTGCCGGAGCGCGGGTCTTCACTGTCCCCCATGGTGTCGATGCACGGCATTTCAGTCATCGGGGGGAGGAAGAGTCGGAAAATACCCTGGTTTTGCCAGGGGCATTTGACCGGCCCGCCAATGCAGAAGCCGCGCATTATTTTATTTCCAGTATCTGGCCGGAAATACAAGCGCGGAGCAACTCGGTGCGCCTGTTCATCGTCGGCCGGCGGCCACCGGCAGACCTGATGCGATACAACAATTACCGCAATGTTTTCGTGACCGGGGAGGTGCTGGACATCAGGCCCTTTATTGCCGGAGGGACAGTCGTGGTTTTTCCGCAACAAGTCGAGGGCAACTCCGCCGGCATCAAGCTGCTCGAAGCGCTGGCTCTGTCGCGTGCAGTCGTGGCTACGCCAGAGGCGGCGGCAGGCTTGCCCATCGTGCACCGGGAACATTTCATGCAAGGACGCACGACAGCTCATTTTGCCGAATGTATTCTCGAATTACTTGAGGACCCTTCTTTACGAAAAAAACTGGGGACACAGGCGAGGGCTCAGGTGGAGAGACTGCACAGTTGGGAGAAGGTGGCTGAAGAACTGCTCACCGTCTATCACAGGCTCAGCAGGCCGGCGCGGCAGGAAGACCAACAGCCCGAAATGGCGGTGAGGGAGGTCAGCGAATCAGAGGCCAGCCCGAAGCTTCTTGCGCGCGTTCCCGTGCCGCCACCGGAGAGCACAGCCGCGGGCGAGCAGAACGAAACGAACGGCAGCCCGGCTGATGCTCCGGTACATCCTCAATAAATATAAGGAATCAGCACGCCGAGCCCGATGACGATGATCAGGTTGAGGACGATTTTATCTTTTTTATAGCTGGTGTCTTTGAAGGCGAGATAGATCGTGACGATGACGGCAAAAACGATCGAAAAGATCAAAAACAGAGTCCAGTCTTCCAGCAGATGGAAAATACCTGCTCCGACAAACCCCCAGACCAGCGAAGCACTGCTGAAAATCCCCATAATCATCCAGTGACTGCTGATCGAATTCTGGGTTTCGCTGTCCGGCTTCCGTCCATGCAGGCTGGTTTCAATGCGCCATGAGCGAAAGAGTACGTAGAGCACACATACGACCCCGACGATAAACCCGGCGATCAGCCCTGTGTAAATTGTTTGCATTTTCCTCGTTCTCCGTAACCTTGTTGCGATTTTCGATATTGTGTTTGTACATGCTACGACGTGAATTTGCGGCAGGAAGCGTGCAATCACCAATGCAACCGGCACCCGCCGCAATTTTTCAGCGTGCTACTCCTGGTAAATCAACTCATAGTCGCCATGCCCTCTTTTGTCGCGGAAGACGAACCGTTTGTCGATATCCTTGTAAATCCAGATTTCCATCGGCGCCTCGCCGATCTCCCGGGACTGGGTGCGCACCAGGTCCGGATGGCCGAACTTGATGTAGATTTTACCCCTGTCCGTATCCCAACCGACTTTCTTGGTCGCCAGAACGGAAAACTGGCGGTTAGCAAAAGCGATTCGGGTATAGAACTCATCCTTGAGCTCATTCACTTCTGTCCCCGGTGAGGGATCGCGTTTCTTCCAGAATTCCTCGATGAGCTGGATTCGGGTCAGGCTGTCTGCATTGGCGATTTTTTCAAACTCCCGGCCTCGTGTGATGTACTTCAGCGGGCCATAGATACTCATGCTGGCCATGGCATCATTTTCATCACCCCAGGCGCTTTTGGGGCGGAACTTGACGGAAAAGTAATCCGAACTCGACACTTTTTGGCCGGCCTGCTCACAGGTAACCTCAAAGGTGTACTGGCCAGACTCAGGGATAAATTCTGTCAACGACCGGGTCAGGGTCAGGGTTCTTCGCTCCGGCTTCAACCACTCATCCCACGTGCGCAGGACTTTACCGTTCCAATCTTTGAGCGCATAACCGATACGGAGCGAATCGTTGACCGAGACATTGGCGGCAGAAAAGCGTACGAAAATGGTCTTGTCAGCATGAACGTACACTTTTGCCAGGTTATAGTCGAGATCATCGACATCGCTGCTCTTGTATTCCAGAAATACGAGAGAACCGAGCTTGATCTCCGGGCCGCTGAAATCATTAACCGTGATATCCTCTTCCCGCTTCAGGTGCTTGCGCGTGTCGAGGTCCATCATGTCGAGATGCAGGCTGTACTCGCCGGGCGGCAACATGAACTGAATTTTATCTTTATTCAGCTTTTGCCTGGAGTTGGTCTCGTTATAGGTCTTGGCATAAAACTCCTTGTTGCTGACTCTGCCGGCAATATGGTTGCCATCTTTGTCGAGGAAATCCAGGGTCAGCTCATAGCCTGCCTTGAAGCGATTATCATCGAGCTTGACAAATTGCAACGCGTCATTGACGATGCCGACATTGACTTCGACGACGGTTTTAGTGGTATCGTCAGAAGGGTACTGGTAGATCCGCAACACAAAAGGGGGCAGGCTGAAAGCCTGATCGAGCCGTCCACCGGCAGCCTGCAAATCTGCGAAGATCACGCAGAACAAAGTCAGAAAGAGCAAAGGTGTTTTTCGTTTCATGATCCTGCCTGGAAATAAAAGTAATACCCGCATTCTTCCCTGATGCAGATCAGACAGCCGTCCGGCTGCCTGCCCACAAAGCGGGGATGCGATTTATCCTGGTGAATTATCCCCGGCCATCAGTGCCGGGCCGGGGTTTTTCAGCATTATTCTGCACAGTTAAAACTCTGCGCCGACAGAGAAATAGTAAGCCGGTTTGTTCGAGGTCGTG
>DRLW01000433.1 GCA_011375275.1 Bacteroidota bacterium | reverse complement strand
CTGATGATGGGGTGTAGTAGAAAACCCGCTTGTGGCTCCTGTCACCGTACTCGATATGGATGAGCCCGTTTGTTGTACCGACCCAGACTTCATCGGGTGAACGTTGAGTGATGGCATATACACGGTTGATGTGGAACGCCTTAGGTGCATCTTCTGTATCGCGAAAATGGTAAAATTTACGCCTGTTAGGGTCGAATTTGTTCAACCCGCCTCCCTGCGTGCCAAACCAGAGAACCCCGCCGCGATCTTCATGAATGGTCATGATTTTATTATCACTCAGACTCGCCTCGTCATGAGGTGAGTGCTTGAGCCTGGCAAAAATTCCTGTTCCCGGTGTGAACCGGTTTAACCCATCAATCGTGCCAATCCACAGCTTACCGTTTCTGTCCTCATAAATTGAAAAGATGGTGCTGGAGGTCAGGGAGTGCAGGTTGTCTTCTTCGTGATAATACCGGGTGAAGTCATTGGTCGAAGGGTTGTACAGATTCAGGCCAAAGTCCGTCCCAATCCAGATTCTGCCACTGCGGTCACAAAATACGCTGTTGACGAAATTGTTACTCAAGCTGCTGCTGTCGTCTTTGGAATTTGTGTACAAAACAGCAGACTGGGTGAGTAGATCGATCTTGAGCACTCCCCCGCCCGTGCCTGCCCAGAGTAAACCGGTGTTGTCGAAAGCGAGGGAAGTGATTTTTTTCAGTGCAGCGTTGTCGCCGTCGGGAGAGACACGCAGTGCAAGGGGGGTAAACGTGCCGGACTCCGGGTTGAGCCGGTCGATGCCGCCTCCATAGGTACCGATGAGCAGGGTACCGTTTTCCTCCTCAACTATGGCGTTGACGAGCGGATGGCTCAGTCCATTGGGGTGGCCTGGGGAACGAACGGGTAGCTGGATGAATTTGGTGTGTTGGTGGTTGAGACGATTCAATCCGTTGTGGGTGCCTACCCAGTGGCGTCCCCTGCTGTCTTCGAAGAGCACGGAGATACGATTGTCACTCAGGGAAGTCGTATCCCCGGGGGTATGCTGGTATATTTTGAAAGTCGTGCCATCGTAGCGGTTCAGGCCGTCTGCTGTGGCAACCCAGAGAAAACCACGATGATCCTGCAGGATGTCATTGGCAAAGCTTTGTGACAAGCCCTGTTCGATGGACAAGTGCTCGAACTCGGCAATCGACTGCTGCGCAGTTACGCTATTCCAGGAGGAAAGGGCGAGTGTGACCATGATGATGAACGGCGTGAGCCCCCGGGTGCAGTTGCGAAAGCTGGTGCTCTTTGTTTCCATGGCATTTTGTGTTGCAGGTCAGTCTTCCGTGGGTGCAGGGCCGGTTTGACGACCGGGTGCGTTCTGCAGTGCTTCGTGCATCGTTTTCATTAAATCCAGCGCCTGAAAGGGTTTTTGAATAAAGCCTGCCAGGCGTTTGCCGGAAAAACGTCCGGTCGCTTCCTGTTCGTTGTAGCCGCTGGTGAGTACTACGATGACGTCTTTATTGATGCGTCGCAATTCCCGGAATGCTTCCTCTCCGTTGAGATGAGGCATGGTCATGTCCAGAAGCACTGCGTCTATTTTATCTTTGTTCTTTTTATAAATTTCAATTGCTTCCCGCCCGTCTTGTGCGGTCAGGACCTGGTAGCCGGCCTGTTCCAGTATCCGGCGGCTTATCGCCCGGACGGTATCCTCATCATCAGCGACGAGGATAGTGCCGGAACCCTGTATGTTCTTCGCTGCCAGCCGTCTGCTATCTGATGAGTCCTCTGTCTGCTGTTTGGCGCAAGGGAAGAGAACCTTGAAACTGGTGCCTTTTCCGGGTTCGGAATAAACTTTGATCGCACCATGGTGTCCCCGGACGATGCCCAGCACAGCAGCCAGACCGAGACCACGACCGGTGAACTTTGTGGTGAAAAACGGGTCGAAAATTTTATTGATGGTTTCCTGCTCCATCCCGCAACCCGTATCAGACACCTCGAGATAGACATAGACGCCCTCGGGAAGATCGACAGACATCCATGACTGCTTCAGGTACTCCCTGTCGCACTCCATGGCACCTGTGCTGATCGTGATAACGCCGCTCTTCTCCTCGATGGCATCTGAGGCGTTGGTGATCAGGTTCATGACCACCTGACGGATTTGTGTGACGTCTCCTTCAATCAACGGCAGGTTATCAGCAAAATTGAATTTTACGACGGCTTTTTTCGAGATAGACACCTCGAGGAGCTGGGTCAGGTCTTCAACGATTTTGGACAGGTTGATCGGCTTGATGACGAATTTGCCCTTACCTGAGTACGCCAGCATCTGCCGGCACAAATCTGCCGCCCGTCTTGAGGCTTCTTCGATATCGATCAGGTTTTGACGAGCTGCGGCAGTAGGCCCGATATCCATCAGGGCAAGACTGGAGTTGCCGAGAATACAGGTGAGCAGGTTGTTGAAATCATGGGCAATGCCACCGGCCAGTACGCCGAGGCTCTCCAGTTTTTGTGTGTGCAGAATGCGCTCTTCCAGCTTTTTGCGCGCTTCTTCCGCTTCTTTACGCTTGGTAATGTCCAGTGCGATGGCGATGAAAACATTTTGTTCCGAGGCCTGAACGTATTGCAGGTGAATCTCAGCAGGGTAGCGGGAACCATCTTTTCGTGTATGCGTGGCCTCAAAGGTAACGACCTCCTTCTCGCCGGCTAACAGGGGCTGCAGCAGTTTTGAAAACTGCTTTTCGTCGAGTTCCTTTTTTAAATCTAAGGGCGTCATTTCATGCAACTCTTTATCTGTGTAGCCGAGATTGATCAGAGCTCCCTCATTCAGTTGCAGAAAACGCCATGTTTCAGCATCAAAAACGTAGATTTCTATCAGAGAATTCTTGAGGATGCGCCCGAACCGAGTCGCCTGGGCCTCTGCCATTTTGCGGCTGGTGATATCGTGGAAAACGATCTGCAGCGAGAGTTTACCATTGAACTCGATCAGTGTGCCCAGCAACTCGACGATAACAGGTGTCCCGTCCAGACGTAGCAGTTTTTCTTCTCGTAAAGTCGGTTCAACCTTTTCGTCAAAAGCTTTGCGAATGCGTTCCTGGATAATGGCTTTGTGATCCGGATGAACAAAATCCATCACTGACCGGCCGATGAAATCCTCAGCAGATTTTCCGCCGAGAACTTTGATCGCAGCAGGGTTGATGAAGGTGCAGAGACCGTCGGTATGCACGGCAACCGGGATAGGTGATAGATCGACCAGGCTGCGGTAGCGCTCTTCGCTTTCCTGCAACTCTTTGACCAGCTTGCGCAACTCACTGACATCGCGTACCACGGTCAGACTGATTTCCTGACCTGCCGGGTCGATCGTCGCCTGGCAATCCACTATTACGTCGATAATGGTGCCGTCCTTTGTGATAAACTGGTATTCTATGTCGCGAGCCAGACCTTCTTTCCAGAACTTTGGGATGGTCTCTTCCCTCGCGCGCCTGGCAGATTCCGCTGTCATCAAAAAATAAATGTCTTGCCCGATCACCTCTTCGCGGCTGTAGCCGGTTTTTTCCAGCCAGTAGTTGTTGACGTTGATGATTTTATTCTCACGGTTAATGCTGTGCATCATGATCGGCGTGTTTTCATAGATATGCCGGAAACGTGCCTCGCTTTCTCGGGTGAGAAATTCGTTGTGTTTTTGTTCACTGATATCTGTGAAAATGGAAACGATATAATCCTCACCAGCGAGGTTCATCCGCTCCGCGGAAAACAGCAGAAACTTCTTTTCTCCGTTCTCTGTCGTGTATTCGACCTCACCGTTTTCAATGTACTGTTTTTCGCCCAGGCGGGCGATAACCCGCTCACGAAAATCGTCTGTCGGCCAGACGCCGAGTTCAAAATTGGTTTTACCGATAATCTGTTCGCGTTTGACATTGAAGATTTTCTCGAAGGCCGGATTGCAATCTCTGATGTTGCATCCCGGATAACTCGATAACACGATAGCGTTTGGGACAAAGCGGAAGATTGCGGAAAATTTTTCTTCCGATTCCCGCAGCGCCTGTTCGCCGAGCACGCGTTCCGTGATATCAGAAACAATACTGATGATATGTTCCTGGCCATGGATGGTAATCAATTCTGAGGAAAGTTTGAGGTGCCGCAGCCCCAGTTGCGGATGGTTATAGGCTACTTTGCTGTCGATGACGAGTTGTTTTTCTCTCAGTTCGCGGTTAAAAGCCCGCAGTTCTTCAGGCACCGTGTCCCAGAGCTTTAATTCGAGGGAAGTCTTGCCGAGCGTCTGTTCCCGGGATAGACCGAAGATTTTTTCAAAAGCCGGGTTTACGGCGATGAATTTGCCCTCGGGCCAGGTGTTGAGGGAAATGGCGATGGGCACGAAATTGAAAATCGAGGCTAACTGCTCCTGCGACTCGCGCAGGGCGTGTTCTGCCTCCACCTGCGCGGTAATATCGACAAGGATCCCCTCATAATATAAAATGGTGCCATCCTCATCTGAGCGTGTTGCGCTGAAAGCCCGGCAAAAAATGGTACTACCATCCTTGCGTTTTAATTGGATGACAACGCCCTGGGAATTTGTCTGCGGGTTGATCTTTTGCATCAGCAGCTTGCGTTGCTCGGCGTCAGCATATACATCGGTGGGGATGTCCAGGGCGAGCACTTCCTCAACTGAGTCGTAGCCGAGCATATCCACCAGAGTGGCGTTGACAATCAGGAAGCGTCCGTCTGGAGTGCTGCGATAAATACCCACAGGAGAGTGGGCCGGGATCTGCATGGATTGTTGGCCTGAGCGCTCTGATTTTGGTTGCTCTTTATCGGGAAGGCTGGAAGGGGTGTTGTGCGCATCCAGTGCTGCGGATAAAATGATGCGGATTTCCCGCTCGCTGG
Source organism: Bacteroidota bacterium (assembly GCA_011375275.1). Lineage (GTDB taxonomy): Bacteria > Zhuqueibacterota > Zhuqueibacteria > Zhuqueibacterales > Geothermadaptataceae > Geothermadaptatus. The sequence continues at coordinate 1,203 of DRLW01000433.1, read as the reverse complement.
AGTCTTCTGTGATGATTTTGTGCTCAGGCAGGCTGTCCTGACTGGAGCCGCCTTTTGATGGCAGGGCGAAGAGTACGGGCTTGCCACCAGTGTGCAGCTTACCCGCCGCCCGCCGCAGCGCAGCAGGCGCCTCCCCCTCGATGATGAACACATCAGCTTCCTCCCGGCAGTCACCGTCAAATGCCGCTGTTTTCACGGTATAGCCCGCGCTGCCCAGTTTTTTTACGATAACCGGACTATGCGGTTTTGTCCCCGAGGTAACGAGATATAAGAGAGTTTTCATTTCTTTTCCCCACCCACGCGTCTACTCTACGGCTGGCGCCGGACGATCATCTGAATACACGAGCCGATAACACCGGACATGCCCCGAACCGGTTACGCGAGTTCCTCAACCCTCCAGGGGAGAAAAACGATGTGCTGCGTGTGTGACCGTGAAATGTTGATAGTGGGTTCTAACTGTAAGAGAAGTGTCTCTATGCCCTTGTTTGTGCTATCTGTCTGGTTATATTTTGCAAGAAATGAGTGATCAACAACGCAGTTCAGAGAAGTAATACCAGTTTCTGAAAAGAGACGAGAGAGATGTTGAACTTGAGATTAAGAAGAGCGTTTGCTCGAAACCAGACGATGTCGAACTATTTGGGCCCGAAGGCTTCACCGCGTATTCGCTCAACAGGCACGGAGCAACAAATACCGCATGGAAATTCGGGCAAATAAACCTAAAATAGGATAAAAACAAAATTAATCCAATGAAAAACAGATCAAGCATAAAAAAAACGGCGCTTCCTCAAATCGTGTGGGTCGATTTTCAGTATGGGGAACCGGCGGGTCGCCCTGGCTGTTTCGCGACATTCATGTCGCGAAATACGATTCTTTTCATGACCCAGGATGCTATATGCGGAATGACGTCGACGCGACATAAATGTCGCGATACGAGGCCGGATTTAAATCCGCGATCACCAAACGGGTTATAGGATTATCAACATTGTCGTTGATGGGCAAAATTGTAGGGGTTCAAAATTTTGAACCCCTGCCGATGGCGACAAAATAAATATCAAAAAAATCATCCCCAATCCATTGGCGGCATTAAACATGGATTTAAAATCGGCGTTACCAAATGGTTTCGTCAGAACACCGATATTTACACCGTTTGGCAACGTCATTATTGTTGATGATAACAGGCACGAAACCCGTAGGGGCGACCCG
>DRLW01000432.1 GCA_011375275.1 Bacteroidota bacterium | reverse complement strand
GGCGCTGGTCGATGCTGAGCAGATGCAGGGCAAGGCACTGTCGTACAATAATTACATGGATGCAGATGCCGCGTTTCAGATCGCCCGCTCTTTTGAGCGTCCGGCAGCGGTGATCATCAAGCATGCAAATCCCTGCGGCGTGGCCTGCGCTGACACCCTCGAAGCCGCCTATCGCGATGCCCTGGCCACGGACAGCATTTCAGCCTTTGGCGGTATCGTCAGTTTCAACCGCAGTGTGGATGCGGCTGCAGCACGGGAAGTGGTCAAGATTTTCACCGAGGTGGTGATCGCGCCGGATATCAGCGACGAAGCGCTGGAGATTTTTGCAACCAAAAAGAACCTGCGCGTGCTGAAAACCGCAGCGTTTTCAGCGCCTGTGACCATCGAGCCGGAGTATCGTTGTGTCGATGGCGGTATCCTCGTGCAGGATAAAGATTTGCAGGCCGAAGACGATACCACTTTTGAGATCGTCACCAGGCGCAAACCCTCTGATGAGGAATGGCGCGGACTGCTCTTCGCCTGGACGGTCGTACGCTGGGTCAAATCCAATGCAGTGCTCTTTGCCCGCGGCGAGCGCACGCTGGGCATCGGCGCCGGCCAGATGTCGCGCGTGGACTCCTCGCGCATCGCAGTAGAGAAAGCACAAATCGCCGGTCTGGATTTGCATGGCAGCGTCGTTGCCTCCGATGCATTTTTCCCCTTTGCGGACGGTGTCATCACCGTTGCTGAAGCAGGCGCGACCGCGATCATTCAGCCGGGCGGCTCGGTACGCGATGAAGAAGTGATCGAAGCCGCAAATGAGCGCAACATGACCATGCTGTTTACGCACAGGAGGCACTTCCGGCATTGATGCCGGAGCCCGCAACAACCCCGTCATGCAGGATGCACCAGCCTGACAACATCAGCCCCTGCAGCGCATGATTTCTCCACGGCCTCTGTCATGGACGGAAGGCTGAAAAAATTCGACAAGTGGACTCTGATTTTTTGATCTTCAATACTGAGTGAGGAAGAATGGCCTTTTCATTTCAAAATATCATGACCAACGATATCGCTATCGATCTGGGAACTGCGAACACGCTGGTCTATGTCAAAGGACGCGGGATTGTCATCAACGAGCCGAGCATCGTGGCGGTGCGCAAGCTGGATCAGGAGATCGTCGCCTATGGGACGGAAGCCAAGGAAATGCAGGGCCGTACCCCGGGTGAAATCACGACTGTCCGGCCGCTGAAGGATGGTGTGATTGCGGATTTTGAACTTGCCGAGGCTATGATTCGCCATTTTATCAAGCGGGTTTCCATGAGCCATCTGCGCCGCCCTCGCGTTGCCGTGTGCATCCCCTCGGGGATAACCGAAGTGGAAAAACGCGCCGTGCGCGATTCCTGCGAGCACGCGGGTGCGCGCGAAGTGCACCTCATCGACGAACCCATGGCAGCAGCCATCGGCGTTGGCCTGCCCATCGAACAGCCGGTCGGCAGTATGGTTGTAGATATCGGCGGCGGCACCACAGAAATCGCGGTTATCTCCCTGTCCGGTATCGTGACTTCGATCTCCATCCGCATCGGCGGCGATGAGATGAACGAGGCGATTGTACAGCATTTTAAGCGCAACTACAACCTGCTCGTCGGAGAAAATACCGCCGAGTACATCAAATGCACCCTGGGTTCGGCGGCGCCTTATTCTGAAAAAGCGAGCATGTCCGTCCGCGGGCGGGACCTGGTTGCAGGAATTCCCAAAACCGTGGAAATTACTCAGGGTGAGGTACAGGAAGCTCTGGCTGAGGCGGTCAACGCAGTGGTCGATGCCACCAAGCTCTGCCTCGAGCGCACGCCGCCGGAGCTGTCCTCGGATATTCTCGACCGCGGTATCGTGTTGTCCGGAGGCGGCTCTCTGCTAAAAGGGCTGGACGAGCGCCTGCGCCGCGAAACCAGTTTGCCGATCATCGTCGCAGAAGACCCGCTCACCTGCGTCGTACGCGGAACGGGCAAAGTTCTGGAGGACATCGCGCGCTATCACAAACTTCTGAGCAAGGTCAAACGCTACTGAGCGGTGCCCGGGCGCGTCGTTATTCCGTATCGCTTCTGCTGCGCGCCCCGGCGTCCAGCGAGGTTGTTTCGAAAAATCTTCCCTGACGTTCAGGCCCCATGCGGTCGTCTGCAGGCACGCAGCATCAGGGCCTGAACAGCGCATCACCACAAACGTTTCAGCCGGTAAACGAGAACACGTGAGAGATTCCAAATCAAACCGAATCGGCCTGTTGGCCGTTTCTCGCCACGAATATTTTACGCTCATCATCTGCACGATCATTTCCCTGAGCTTTCTCTTTGCCAACGATAATCCGCGCGTTTATGGCCTGCGCGCCGCAATCGTCGATGTCTGGGCAGGTGTCTTGCAGCAGATTTCCGGATTTCGTTCCGGCGAGGAGCTTCAGCAGGAGCTGGCCCGAACCCGCATGCGTGCCAGCGAGCTGTTGCTGGAAAACAGCCGCTTGCAGCAGGCCCGGGTTGAAAATGAGTTTCTGCGCAGCATGCTCGAGTTCAAACGCGAAACCGGTTACACTCTGCTCACAGCCTCGGTCATCGGCCGGGATGAAGACCAACTGGTGCGCTCGATCACCATCGATGTGGGCACGCGCGACGGAGTGCGCAAAGATTTACCGGTGATCGTACCTGAAGGCATTGTCGGTCGCGTGGCCCGCGCCGGGCAGAGCAGCGCTGTAGTCCAGCTCCTGATCGATCACAACTTTCATGTCGCCTGCAAAATCCGCGAGAGCCGAGTCGATGGCATCCTCGCCTATGAGGGGGGTGACTATAATTTGCTGACACAGGTGATCCAAAAAGCGCCGGTGC
>DRLW01000431.1 GCA_011375275.1 Bacteroidota bacterium | reverse complement strand
GGCGGTACGCAACGTCTCCCCCGCCTCATCGGTACCAATAAAGCGCTGGAGCTGATGATCACCGGGAAAACGCTGATGCCTGCAGAAGCGCTGGCCCTGGGTATGATCAACAACATTTTCCCGGCCGATGAGCTGATGGAGCAGACGGAGAAGTTCGCATCCCGCCTCGCATCCGGAGCCACGCGCGCTATCGGTGATATTAAAAAGGCTGTCTATCGCGGCATGGAACTGAACCTGCAGGACGGCCTCGCTCTGGAGCGTGAGCTGGTTGGACCGCTTTTCGACAGCAGCGATGCACAGGAAGGTCTGTCCGCTTTTGTTGAAAAGCGCAAACCAAAGTACACGGGTAAGTAACCACAACGACCCGGCACTTCGCAGCAGCGCACGGAGTGCTCGGTTGAGTGCCTGGTTGATAAAACAGCCCGTTGCGCAGTGCCAACCATGCCAGAAAATGTAGCTGAGAACTATTTTCGTTTTTGATTTTTTTCAGGCGAAAAGCCAAGGGAGAATGATATGGCTCCAGTAACAGAAGAGCAGTTACAGTCTCGTCTCAAAGATGGCAAGCTGGTAGAGACTATCGAGCAGATGAGTCCCGTTTACCTTGCCGGCATCAAGCGCATCCTGACGGTTTCGGCCGACACCGAGCTGATCAGCGCGCCGGCATATTACCATGCGGCGCAGGATGCTCCGTCCCTGAACGCCTTTGTTTCAGCCATGGGCATCATACAGGATGAACTGGGACATGCCCACATCGCCTACCGCATCCTCGAGGATCTGGGCGTGGATAAAGAAAAGCTGATCTACGACCGCAAGCCCGAGGAGTTCAAATACCCCTATGCATTCGACGTTCCGCTGGAGACCTGGACCGAGCTGGTTGTAGCCAATGCTTTTTATGACCGCGCCGGTTTTGTCCTGCTCGGCGATGTCTTCAAGCACGGCAAATTCGGACCGTGGAAGCGGGCGCTGGCCAAGGTCGATAAAGAGGAGAATTTCCATCTGCGACACGGCGAGATGTGGATGCGAAAAATCATCCAGCGCAAGGGCGGGCGTGAGGAGCTGCAGAAAGCCCTCGACTGGATGTTCCCCCTGACCGTGGAGTGGTTTGGCCTGCCCGACGATCTCAAGCGGCACACCGAACAGATCGACTATGGTTTCAAGGGCAGCACCAACGACGAGCTGCGCCAGATATGGATGAGCACAGCCGTTCCTCTCTGCGACGAGCTCGGCTTGAACGTCCCGGCGCATTATGACAAAAAGCAGGGGAAATATGTGCTCGATTTTCCTTTCCCGTCGCGCTTCATCGCTGAGGAGAAACGCTGGGTTTTTGAGGAGGGCCCGATTTCCTGGGACGATGTGCTTGTGCGCTGGAAAGCCCGCGGCCCGAAAAACCGGGAATTCGTCGCCGCTGTTCAGCGCGGCCATAAGGAGCTGATGCAGATGACGGAGGTGAATTAGTGGCAGCGCCCATGCTCACTATCGATGATGTCGAAAATGCGCGCAGCCGGGCGGACGCCAACGAAGAGCGCATCTGGCAGGAGCTGGAGCAGATCGTCGATCCCGAGTTCCCCGTCAGCATCGTCGATATGGGGCTGATCTACGGCGTCAGCCTCAGCAACGGCTCGGCTCACATCCTCATGACCTTCACAGCCATGGGCTGCCCGTGCATGGATATGATGCTCAGCGATATCCGCGAGCAGATACAGCACCTGCCCTTTGTCGATACTGTGATGATCGACATCGTCTGGGACCCGCCCTGGACCCGCGCCCGTCTTTCCGAAAAAGCCATCGAACAACTCAAAATCTGGGGAGTGACAACCTGATGCTACACCCGACCAAAACCAGAGAAGGCGATATTTACGAGGTTTTCGCCCGTTTCCGGCCGGAAGAGCCGCTGCGAAATATCGGCACCGTGGTCGCTTCTGACGAAAGCCTTGCCCGCATGTACGCCCTGACGCTATACAACGAATGGAACTGGAGTCGAATGATCATCGTCCCGCGCGAAAAGATCATTCCCGTCGTCGAACCGCGCTGATTCCCAGACCGCGGTGCATTCTTTCTGGACTTCAAAAAAACACGGATTGCACAAAATGACATATCATCTTTACGGAAGAACACAACACACCGACCCGCTGCATTTCATCCGGGAAATCACGGCTAAGGACCAGCAGGAACTGCAAAGGCTGCTCGATGCTGTGCGCGGTGAAGAAGAATGGGTCGAACTGATCAGCTTCCCGGAGCAGGCTATTATCCCGGTTATCGAGGAGGGGGAACCAGTATGAGTACACAGGAACTACGCTACAATAACGTGAACGAGCTGCCCGCGGAAACGGCACAGGCTCTTCTGCGCTTCGGGCTGGCACTGGCAGATACGAAACATTTCCTCGGGCGGCGATTGTCAGAATGGGTAACCGCCGCTCCGGCCATGGAGGCCTCGGTTGCGGCTGCAGCAATCACGCAGGACGAGCTCGGGCATGCGCGCAGCTTGCTGGCCATGCTGCGGGATGTCACCGGGGCTCCTGAGGAATTGAACCCGGAAACCGACATGTCGCGCAGCACGTTTTATGCACCCGCTGCACTGCACAAAAGCTGGGAATCCTGGAATGATGTCATGGCCAACATGCTCCTTCTCGACCGGGCCCTGACGATGATTTTCGACGCAGCAGCCCGGTGCGAGTTGGCGCCCTTGCGCCAGCGTGTTGCAAAAATCCGCCAGGAGGAGCGGTTTCACCGTATTTTTACCGAAGGTTGGGTAGCCAGGCTGGCGCAGAACGAGCGCAGCCGGGCTGCGTTGCAGCAAGCGGTCGCAGCGCATTGGCCGGTTGCAGAAGCCTGGTTTGGCCCGGAAAATGAAGAAACAGGCACCGCGCTGGTTCAGGCAGGTCTGCTCGCGAAACATCCGCATAAGCTGGCGGAAGCCTGGAGACAATCGCTGGAAGATTTCTTGAAAAAACACGCTATTTCGATACCTTCTGTAAATATATCATGGGATAACTGGCGTAAGGAGACACGGGATGGCGGATACGAAAACTGAGGACAAAGCCGGAAACCCTTTGCACTCGCGACAAAAAGCGCAGTGCCCTTTCTGCAATTC
>DRLW01000430.1 GCA_011375275.1 Bacteroidota bacterium | reverse complement strand
TGCGGGCACGTGCTGTTGTCAGGCGGTCTGGCTGAAAAGATACCACTGTGCTGAGTTCACTGAATATCCTGAGAAGATCTTCACCGGATAAAATTTTTCAGCTATCCTGACCATCCTCGACAAAGAGTCGCTGAGCCAGTCGGGATAGAGGGTGCTAAGGTGCAGGACATGCAGATGGAGAATGCGTGCGTCCACATCTGCGCCTGCTGAGACATGTCAATTGACCCCTTGCGGAGGGATGATGTTTCGATATCTCGTACTTTGTACATTGGTGTTACATGTCGCCTGTGGCGGTAAGGCAGACCGGTTCCAGTTCGATGAGCAGGCCGGTTCGCTTTCCGGCGGGCGTAAGGATTGCTGGCAGGACGGAAACAAGCCACGTCTTCTCGATGTGATGCAGAACGTGATGACCCGCAGCCTGGAGCCGGACCTGGTCAGGGATAATTTCATCCAGACATTCGGCTGCGCGTACGAAGAGGTGGAAGTTGAAGTCAATGCTGTGCAGGCCGTGCACCGGGCGATCTTGCAATCGCTGCGCAACCGGAATGTCGAAGTGCGCGATGACCTGCTGGCTCTGCTCTATTCCACACCGCCGCGGCCGGATAATCTCGTGCGCGATTATGCCATCTACGTCAACCTTAAAGACAGCAACGGCGAACTGAAAGTCGCCAGCTATGAGGTGAAAATTCTCGATCTCGAGCTGATCGCCACGGTAGAATCGCCCGTGGCGATCTGGACCCGTATTGCTACGAGATTCCGGCACCGGGAGGATCACTACCGCGCCCTGCCCTTGTCGATGGAAAAATCCGATTTTGTCAAAGTGATCGAAAAAGCGCAGAACGTTCTGCAGCTTGCTGAGCGCGGGCGCATGGATGACATCCTGCAGTTATTCGATAACAGCGCGCCGGCGCAGCCAACTGATGGCAGGCTGCAGCTTTCCTCTCTGGCCTTTGCAGACCAGTTCCAGCTCATCGATGAGTACAATCCCTCGCGTCGCTATCCGGCTGTGTTTCTCGGCAAAGGCATTGCCCTGGGCATGACGCCGAAGAACGGTGCAGTGGTGTTTAAATTCGGCGAGGAGCGGTTGTATGGCCTGCGCATCGATATGCAGAACTTCAAGCGTGTGACCGACAAGTTCGTGGAATATAATTATCAGGCTCCGGAAACGATCCTGCGCTGTCTTTTTCTCAAAGCCAGTGCACGCAAACCGGCGAGTTTGCCCGGAAGTCGTTGATCGACCGGCCGCAGCACGGTCCATTGGTGAGGACGCTTCATGGAAAAACAGGACAGACTGGGCATGAGCGCACAGCGGCGGCAGCTCGAAAAGCTGCTGCTGCACAAGGGGATGGTTATTTCCCTGGTGCTGGTTTTATCAGCAATGATGGTCGCCCGCCATGTTCCGATTATGCAGAGGCTGGCGGGCACTGCAGGCGATGATGTGCTGCAGGCACTCAATCTGGAAGTGGTTCTGCTCAAGAAACCACCACCCCCTCCGCCACCGAAAACCATGCAGGTGGTGCCGCCGGTGACAATTCAGAAAAAAAAGGATATCCAGCCGAAAAAGGTCACCAGGCCGGCGAAGCCGAAGCGCAATCCTCGACGCAGGTTTGATGACCATAAAGTTGATTTTTCCCTGTCTGCCCGCAGCCAGGCCCTGCTGGCTGATGCCTCCGCCCTCGGCAGTATCGACGCGCCTGTGGGCAGAAGCTCGCGCCTCGATGCGTTTGACGGTGGCCCCAGTCTGAGTCTCGATGCCGGGTCGGTTGTGGCAGAAGGCGGTCCTGCCGGCATTTCGCTGGAAGTGGACGCAGCAGCAGTGCGTACGGCATCGGCACCGGCCCTGGAAGAGCCGGCCCTGAAGCTCGCTATGCCGGAAGAACCTGAGAAGAAAACGTCGCAAAAAGCGAAAAAGGATGTCTCCGCCGGTGTGATCGATGCCAACGTGTCCGTGGTTCTGGCCTCGACAGACATCAGCGCAGGTTCTGAAGAGTATCAGCTCTGGAACCGCATCAACGCTGAGTTCGACCGCTGGGATAAGGGACGCTATGGCAGCTTCCCTGCTCAGTTACAGCGCCGTGGCCGCAGTATCGTAGCATATTTCGCCTACGCAGACGGCACCGGCCACCGCATCGTGTGGCGCAGAGGCAATACCAAAATTTATGTCCAGGGGAAGAGCAAGCGAGTCAGGCTGATGGAGTTGAAACAGGCGGTAAGCGCCATGATTCAGTTGAATATTAATAAAAGTGAGTAATTATCGCATGCCAAGGAAGTGGATCATTACCGGGCTGGCGGGGATCGCGTTGTTCGCGGTTTCCGGCCTGCGCGCCCAGAGTGTTGGTGAGCTGTTTTCGCAGGTGAAGACCGCTTATGAAGAACAGGATCACCAGCAGACGGTGGACCTGTGCACGCAGATCATTCGCCAGTGTGAACAGAGCTATGCCGAAGCCGAATGTCGCTATACCAATGTGATGAAAACCGTTTATCTGTACAAGGGATTGTCTGAGTTCAAACTGTACGGTGAGAGCGAGGAGCTGGACTTGCTCACCGAAGCGATCAATTCGCTGCAGAAAAGCTATGAGCTGTATGGTGATCCGAACGTGGCTTTTAATTTTGGCTACATGCAGACGCTGCGCGCGATCAAGCTGCAGGAGGGCGCCTATCTGGACGGCCTTGTTGCCGCCTGGGATGGCATACTCGGCATGTATGCGGATAACGAATGGCAGCTTGACGATGAGTTGCGCAACAATCTGAAAATTTTCATCAAGCAGGCAGTAGAGCTGACCATAACGCCGGCGGACAGCGCCTACACGACCGGCCGCTTCACCAGCTTCATGGTCCGCCTCGCCTGCGATCTCGCTGAGCAGAGCAGCCTGTCACCAGATGACAAGCTCTTTTTCGATGTGTACCGCAAACGCGCCACCGAAGATAACTTCAACTTGCGCGGCAACGAGTGGCGCGCGCGCGGTTTTGCTGCTGAGGAGCAGTTCATCGAGCGGCCGGATGATTATACCTATCGCGAAACCCGCACCAACATCGAGCTGGCCCTGCGTTACGCCAAGAGCATAGAACGCCAGGTGGAGATGCTCAAGGAGCTGACCAAGGTCGCCCTGTTCATGGAAAAAAACGGTGACGATCGCCAGGCCGAAACAGAGCTGCTCTATGCCCGCGAAAAAGCAGCACAGGCATACCGCCTGCTGGTCGAACGCCGGCCGAATGTCACGATCAAGCTGGAAAACGAGATCAAGAAGGTGTATGGCAACTCGATTTTCCGGCTGGTGGACTATTATTTCAGCCTGGCTGATTCCACAGACCGGCTGAATGCCTACTACAAAGCGCGCCGTGTCGGCGAGGAGCTGCTCATCCCGGATCGCAGCGGCGGCTGGAAGCAGAAATTCGTTTGGGAAGGCTATGAAGAGCTGTATCTGCGTCTGGCGGATGTCGGGTATGAGACCGGTGACGAGGAGTTTGCCGTCGATATGATCGACAAAGCCTGGAAGGCGGCCCTGAAGATGAACCGCGTGAGCCAGAGCCGGATTTGTTCCGGCATCGGTCAGGACAAAGCCGCGAATCTCATCGTTTTTGTCGATGTCTATCAGCAGATCGCCCGCCGGTTCGGGCTGCAGACCGTTCTGCACTGGCTGCGCCCGATCAGGAAGTGCCTCGTTGCCGAGTCCTCAGCGTCATCGTTTGATACAACCAGAAAATAGATCCCATGAACCGATCATTTAACGATACAAAAAGATCATCATACCGGGCTGCTGCTCAGAGTCTGCTGTTGTTGCTGATGCTGTTCGGGGTTACCGGCCGGGCGAGCGCACAGCGTATCGAGTCTGACCTGGAGAAGTTGATGGTCAAATACGAAATCAAAGTTCTCGACGTTTATCAGGAAATTCAGGCGCTGGAGGCAACCCCTCAGGCCATAGTTGAGCGCGAGGCCTTTCACCGTGTGCTCTCCGGTTATACCGACAGGGTGCTGGAGATGTACAGCACCCTGGAGAGGATCAAGGAGTTCACGCTGCAGAACTACCGCAACATCGTGGCGCGGTCGTTGATTTTTCGTGCCCTGGCCTATGTCGAGAGCGGGGCTAATCTCGAGCAGGCCTGCAAGGATTACCGGCGCGCGCTCATTCTCTCGCGGGACAGCAAAATACCGGTCATCAACCAGACCCTGCCCTACGAAGTCTGGGCGGATGGCAAAGTTTATACCCGGCTGGCTGATCTGATCGACGACAAAGATGAGAACCTGGTGCTGCTGCGGTGCATGCGCTCTTCCGAGAAAACAAGACAGGTGCCATGATGAGATTACGAATCTACCTTTTTCTGCTGACTTTGGTGCCAGCCACCTGTGTGATAGCTCAGGACGGCGATCAGGTTATCCTCAACGAAATGGATAGCTTCGAATACAATGTCACGAAGATATATCGCGAATATCAGTGGTTGTATTATGAGGAAAAGCAGAGCGCTCATGAGCTGCTGGCGTTCGAGGATGTTCTCGGTGTGTACGTCAAACGTCTCAACGAAGCGTACGAAACGATGAGCCTGCTCGGCGGGGAGGGCATCGATCAGGCGCAGGATATCACGGCGCGGGCACTCATCCTGCGCGCTCTCACGTATCTGGAAAAGGCGCCTCTCGATGTCACTTATTTCGAGCGCGCCTGCTATGATTATTATGACGCACTGCAGCTCTATGAGAACAGCGAGAATATTCCGGTGATTTTCAAGCCACTGCCCGAGCCTCTGCGTATCGGGATGAAAACCTACACCCGGCTGATCGACCTGCTCGACGAAAAAGGCGAAGACCTCTTTGCTTTCGGCCAGGTGCATCTTTCGCTGCGTAATTTCAAGGTTACATCGAAACTCGATGTCGATGCCATCGAGCTGGTGCGGTATTCGAGCCAGGCAAAGGACACGACCTATTATACCTACAAACTGGCGCAGCAGAAACTGCGGGACGGCTTTCGCACCGCATTACAGACGAGCCGGCCGACGGATATCTATCTCGGCCTGCCTGCCGGAACGTATTTCATCCGCTCGCAAAAAGAGCAGCGTCTGGATTATGTCAACCTGGCGACGATCTATGTCCGCCCGAATCAGTTCATCGCCTACGTGGTTGAGCCGATCGCCGACTGGCTGATTTTCTATGAAACACCGGAAAATCTCGTCAAAGTCAACAGGGATGAAACCCTGGCCACAGCAGAGGCGGACAGTGCTGCGACGCCCGGGCCCCGGGCTGTATCCACAGGCGGTATCCCGACGACGGAACACATCGCCGGGATTATCGAAGCAAAAATGCAGGCGATGTCTGTCGATGACCTCGATCTGCTTCCGATCAGCCGGACGCGCAAAGAGTTCATTCAGGGCATGGCCAAAATCGTCGCCACGCGTATTCAGGGTGAATATCTCACCAGTTGGAATCGCTGGACGCTGGCGTGGAATATTTCCAAATCTGTGACAGAGTTTTTCGCCGCCAGGCGCGCTGTCAGCATGCCGACGATCATCCTGACCAGCGAAGTGCTCGATGAGCTGATGTGAGGCATTAGCAATTCAGCCGCGGCGCGAGCCGGGGTTATCCACTTTACTCTGCACGGCCGTACCGTCATCCTGAATGGGTGTGCACGGGATGGTGTTTTGTGGATGGGGAAAGCAATCCGTTTTTACCACGGTATAAAAACAGAAAAGGCTATCCGGAGATAGCCTTTTCTGTTGAAACGGTTTGCAGTAGTCAATTGGAAAAAAGCAAACCGGAACTCATGTCGCTCAGAGTTGGATCCACACGGTGCGTTTGACCGGAATGCCGAAAACGGTATGGGCCTTGATGGTGCGCACCTTGCTGAATCCGGCCTGATTGATTTCCTTGTTATCCCGCGTATGCCCGGCCGCAGCGCCGACGAAGACCCGGCCGAACCCTTTGCGCAGGAACCGCTTGGCAGCCGAGGCCAGCAGATAGGCGTAGAGGCCCTTATGGCTGAACTCGGGGAAGACACGGTAGCCATAGAGGTACACACTGCCGGCAGAAAGGCCGACATAAGAGTGCGTTACCGGTGAATAGGTGTCTTTGAAAGCAGTGCGCACATACGCGGCCAGCCGGTTGCGCACGAACAACGCAGCGATACCCTCGCCCGGAGGCATTTCCACAGCATGGGCGATATCTTCCGGTACGCGGCCGTAGCCGTCGTAAAAGCGGATCGAGACCGCAGGATGCGTGGGTATCTGGGGCAGCAAAGTCGAACCGTCGGTCTGAAAAAAGTAGGCTGTTTCCGAGCGGTAAACCAGTGAAATGATCTTCGAACCCAGCCAGCGTGCAGCCTGAAGCAGGCGAGTGCTCAGCGGGACGAAAGACTCCTGCTCCAGAAGCTCAGGCAGTCCATAGCGGCTGGTGCGGCGTAGATTATTCCAGATATCCTCACGATGTATGACACGATAAGTATTCATAGTATCCCTCGTACGGTTGTTTCGGGAGTTGTGTTGTGCTTTGGAGAGATAGCCCTGTGGCCCTGAAGTATCAAGTTCCATGCCATGGCAGGATGTTACAGAAGCGTTGAAAAAAAGCGCTTTTCCCCGGGAAAAATGCCCGTTTGATGCCGGAGATCACCGTACTCTCTGCGCGGATTTCAACCGCGTGGTGGAAAATTGTAACATGAATTCGACACTATTACGCCGTTAAAGACAGGAATTTTGATTTGCAAAACTCGGGTTGCCTGGTTACATTGCCTCGCTTCAAGGGGCAGACCCTCTTTCTTTTCGACAGGTGTCACAATTTTCGAACACAATTTCAGGACAGATCATGAAAGTAGAAATCGTTGGCATACCCCTGGACCTCGGGGCCGGCCGTCGTGGTGTGGATATGGGCCCAACAGCTCTGCGCATCGCCAACATCAGGGAACGCTTACAAGCGATCGGCTGCGAGGTTGTCGATGCCGGGGATATCAGTGTGCATCTCCCGGAAGTCAGAACCGTCGTCAATCCAAAGCTGAAATATCTGCCCGAAATTGCTGCGGCCACGCAGGCGCTCAGCGATGCGGTGCGCGCTATCGTCGGCCAGGGGAGTTTCCCCCTTGTTCTGGGTGGCGATCATTCTATCGCCATCGGCACGGTGGCCGGTGTGTCTGCGGCTTTGCGCGAGCAGGAACGGTCTCTGGGGATGATCTGGATCGATGCCCATGGAGATATGAACACAGCGGAAACTACGCCCTCGGGAAATATCCACGGGATGCCATTTGCTGTCTGTCTTGGTAAAGGTGCTCCGGAGCTTACCGGGATCGGAGGCGATTTTCAGAAAATCCAGCCGGAAAATGCGGTCCTCATCGGTGCCCGGTCGCTGGATGAAAAGGAACGCACGCTGATCAGGGAGTCGGGAATTTCTGTGTACACCATGGAAGCGATAGACCGGCAGGGCATATCAAAAGTTATGGATGAGGCGCTGAATACCACGCTCAAAAATGTCGATGCCATCCATGTCAGCCTTGATATGGACGCCCTCGATCCCCAGTTTGCCCAGGGAGTTGGCACGCCGGTGCGGGGTGGCCTGACATATCGCGAAGCCCACGCGGTTCTTGAGTTCATCGCTGCTTCCGGAAAGCTGTGTTCCCTGGAAGTGGTCGAAGTAAATCCGGTTCTCGATATCCGCAACGAGACGGCAGAAATTGTGGTCGATCTCGTGCTCAGTGCTTTGGGCAAAAGAATACTCTGACATGAGCTGCCCGTGGATATCAGGGCAGCCGCGAACAGGTTCTTATCTGGCAGGGCAGATGTCTTTTGTTTTCACCGCCAAGGCGCGAAGAGCGCGAAGAGAGCAGAAGAGTAAACAAAATCAGTACTAGCATTTCACCTTG
>DRLW01000429.1 GCA_011375275.1 Bacteroidota bacterium | reverse complement strand
CTTCCAGAGCATTGACAGCAAGAGTACCGCGCGTCACGGTTTTCGGGTCAGCCGTCATCATCTCTGTGGCAGAAAAATTTCGGATTTCGTCCGGCGTGCTGAACAGCCGCCGCAAATCACCATCTGTGATGATGCCGAGCAGAACGCCATCCTCATCGACCACACAGGTCGCACCGTAGCGTTTGCTGGTGATCTCGAGGATCACCTCGCGCAGGGTGGCCTGTTGCGCGACCATGGGTATTTTTTCTCCTTCTCCCATGAGATCATCGATGCGCAGCAGCAGCCTTTTTCCAAGCGTGCCGCCGGGATGGCGCAGGGCAAAATCCTCAGCGCTGAAGTTCCGCCGGGCCAGCAAGGCCACAGCCAGCGCATCGCCCATCACCAGCGTCGCGGTTGAGCTGGCTGTTGGTGCCAGATCGAGGGGACAGGCTTCTTCCGCAACACTGATATCGAGCACGATATCCGCGTTGGCAGCGAGCTGGCTGCCGGGTGTTGTCATGGCGATCACCGGGACACCCAGGCGGCGAAACAGCGGTGTCAGCACTTTCATCTCGCTGCTGTTGCCGCTTTTGGAAATGCAGATCACCAGATCTTCTTTGAGCACAACACCCAGATCGCCGTGCAGCCCTTCCGCAGAGTGCAGAAAAATCGCCGGCGTGCCTGTACTGCTCAGCGTTGCGGCGATCTTCTTGCCGACAATCCCGCTCTTGCCGATACCGGTCACCACCACCCTGCCACGGCACTGAAAGATCATATCCACAGCACGGGCAAACGCGTCGTCGATACGCTGCTCGAGATCAGCGATCGCGGCGGCTTCGATACGTACCACCCGGCGGCCGATGACGACCGGGTCATCCTCGCCGTTTAACGTCTGGCGGGCAATGCGGGCAGATGTCTCTTGTTCAGGCATATTCGATCGGTTCCAGATTGCGCACCGCTGCATCGATCTCAATAACCTGGCGCAGCAGCGCTTCCAGTTTTGGCAAAGGCCACTGGCTGGCAGCATCACAAAGCGCACACTGCGGGTCGGGGTGACTTTCGATAAACAGCACATCGATTCCGGCAGCAACACCGGCGCGGGTCAGCGCAGGCACGTATTCCGGTCGGCCACCAGCCGGATCGCTGGAGGAGATGCCATAAACCCTTACGCTGTGCGTCGGGTCGAAAACCACCGGATAGCCGAGATTGCGCATGGTCACCAGCGCGCGCATATCGACCACAAGATTATGATAGCCAAAGCTGGCTCCCCGCTCGGTCAGCATGATGTTCTGATTGCCGGTGCGTTCGATTTTACCGACGACTTTTTCCATATCCGAGGGGTCGAGAAACTGGCCCTTTTTGATGTTGATCGCCTTGCCGGTGCGTCCGGCAGCCAGAGCCAGCGAGGTCTGCATCGACAGATAGGCCGGGATCTGCAGGACATCCAGGACCTCTGCGGCGGCCTCGGCCTCTGCAGGTGTGTGCACATCTGAAAGCACCGGAACGCCGAACTGCTCGCGTATGCGTGCCAGTGTTTTCAGGCCCTTTTCCAGTCCCGGGCCTTGCCAGGTTTCTTCAGAAGAGCGGTTATCTTTTAAATAGGATGATTTGAAAATCAATGGCAGCCCGAGCTTGTCCGCTATCTTTGTGATGCCCTCTGCCGCGCGGTTCATGGTGTCATCGTCTTCGATTACGCACGGGCCGCAGATCAGCACCAGGGGGTTGCCGCCGCCGACTTTGATATTTCCCACTTCGACGACACGGGTCGTGTTTGTCTTACTCATTGTCTTTTTCCGCTCCGGTTCTGTTTCTGCTGTCATATTCGAGTGCTGCCCCGACGAACTCGCGGAACAACGGATGTGCGCGCAAGGCACGGGATTTCAGTTCCGGGTGAAACTGCACGCCGACAAACCATGGGTGATCCTGCAGCTCGATGATCTCGACCAGTCCCGTCTTGGGGTTGACGCCAGCGATCTGCAACCCTTTTTCCTTCAGCTTGTCGATGTAAGAATTATTCACCTCATAGCGGTGCCTGTGGCGCTCGCTGATCAGCGTTTCACCATAAGCGGCAAAAGTTCTGGACCCGGGCACGACCTCGCATTTATACGCCCCCAGGCGCATGGTGCCGCCAAGCTGTGACACGTCGATCTGCGTCTCCATCAGATCGATGACCGGGTGTGGCGTTCCTTCATCAAACTCCGTACTGTTGGCATTTTCCAGCCCGCAGACGGTACGGGCGAACTCGATGACCGCACACTGCAGGCCGAGACAAATGCCGAAAAATGGCAGCTTGTGCTCGCGTGCAAACCGCACTGCGGCTATTTTCCCCTCCGTGCCCCGGCTGCCAAAACCCGGGCAAAGAAGAACGCCTGAAACGCCATCAAACCAGTCGCCAACACCGGAACGCTCGATCTCCTCGGTATCGACCCAACGCAGGTTGACGCGGACATCGTTCGCGACACCGGCATGCACAAACGCTTCGATGATGCTTTTATAAGAATCTTTTAACCCGACATATTTCCCGCAAATCGCGATGGTGATTTCTCTCTGTAAATTGCTGAGCCGGTCGCGCAACTCCTGCCATGCCTTGAGGTCTGGCTTTTTTGTCTTCAACTGCAGATGGCGCGTGATAATTTCACCAAGCCCGCCCTGCTCAAACGTGAGCGGAATGGTATAGATCGATTCGACATCCGGCGCTTCGATCACGTGCGAGGTCGGAACATTACAGAACAGGCCGATCTTATCGCGAAGCTCCTGCTCCAGTGGAGATTCGCATCGGCACAGCAACGCGTTTGGTTGCAGGCCGATTTCGCGCAGGCGCATGACCGAATGCTGTGTCGGCTTGGTTTTGAACTCACCAGCGGCTTTGATATAGGGAACGAGAGTCAGGTGGATGTTGAAGGTGTTTTCTGGCGCCTCTTCGAGGCAGAACTGGCGGATCGCTTCAATAAAAGGCAGGCTTTCGATATCGCCGACAGTACCGCCGACTTCGATGATGGCTACATCATATTCCTGCTGGCCATCACTGGCAACGTTGTAGATGCGTCGCTTGATTTCATTGGTGATGTGTGGAATGACCTGCACGGTTTTGCCGAGATAATCACCGCGGCGCTCGCGCGTGATCACTTCGTGGTAAATCTGCCCGGTGGTGGCGTTGTTCAATTTCGACATGTTGATGTCGAGAAAACGTTCGTAATGCCCGAGATCGAGGTCTGTCTCCGCACCGTCGTCGGTCACGTACACCTCGCCGTGCTGGTACGGGCTCATCGTACCGGGATCGATATTGATATAGGGATCGAATTTGAGCATGGTCACGCTCAGACCGCGCGCCTGCAGCAAACTACCGATCGAAGCAGCAGCGATGCCCTTGCCCAGGGCTGAGACAACGCCGCCGGTTATGAAGATATATTTGGTTTTTCCCTCACCTGCCACGGTTTATTTCCTTCCAGATTTCCTGTGCTTTTTTTAAGTCCTCCGGGGTATCGACACAGAATGATTCGTAGTCGGTGCGGGCACAGACGATATCATATCCGCGTTCGAGTATCCGCAATTGCTCTAACTTCTCTGCTTTTTCCAGTTGTCCCTGCGGCCAGCTCACGTATTGGAACAAAAATTCCCTGCGGAAAACATATAAACCGATATGCTGCCAGAAAGGAAAGGCTTCATGGAAGCCTGCCTGCTCCGGTAGGTCGCGCAAAAAAGGGATGACAGAACGGGAAAAGTACAGCGCGCAATCATCATCGCGCAAAACAACCTTCACAGCCCCGGGCTGCCGAATCTGCTCATCAGCGGTAAATTTCTTCACCAGAGTACCGGCAACGGCTGCAGGCGTTGCACGCAGCTTTGCCAGCGCAGCTTCTATTGCCTGAGGCTGTAAAAAGGGCTCGTCGCCCTGGATATTGACGATCAACTCTGCCGAAAACTTCCGGGCAACCTCGGCGACCCGGTCACTGCCGGAAGGATGGCTCGGCGAGGTCATCATCACCCTGCCGCCAAACCCGGCCACACAGTCCCGGATACGCTCATCATCGGTCGCGACGACCACGGCATCAAGAGCCTGACAAAGACGCACCTGCTCATACACGTGCTGAATCATCGGCTTTCCGCCGATCAGCGCAAGCGGCTTTCCCGGCAGCCGCGTCGATTCGTAGCGTGCCGGGATGACGCCCAGAACACCCTCAGGCATGGTCTTACCCGATCACCTTGGGGATGCTGAAATAGCCATTTTTCCTGGCCGGGGCATTGCGCAGCGCAGCCTCGTTATCGAGCCATGTTTGCACCGCATCCTCACGAAAAACGTTCTGCAGCGAGAGAACGTGCTCTGTTTCAGGAACGTTATCGAGATCAAGCTGCTGGAGTTTCTCGGCATACTCGAGAATCGTGTTCAAATCAGCACGCATGCGTTCGAGTTCCTGGTCATCAAATTCTAGGCGTGCCAGCAGCGCTGTTTTCTCAACTTCTGCCCGGGATATCTTCATCAGAAGCCTGTTTTCAACCTGTCGAGGCAGGAAATTTTTGGTTTTGGTTACGTCCCCAAGATCACCCTCGAAGAAAGACCTGAGGCGCTTTCTGAACAAAACGAGTGGTAATATATAATAATACCGTTTGATTGTCAAGGCGATTTTACCCCCTATTGGCATGCTTTTTGTTAAATAAGTTTTCTTTGACAACTATCCCATTGTAATCACTTAAATTATACCAGAATATCCTGTGGCATGAGTGCACAAAACGAGAAAAAATCTCCGATATGTCAGTTTTTTCTTTTTCCGCTAAAAAAAAGAATTTTCCTTTGCCCGAGTGTTCTCTCGTCACACCGCTCCTGCTGTGTAAAGCACTTCCGACGCTCCAGCGTCGCTTCCCCAAGCCCGGGCATCCAAGACTGACCACGCCGAACAATAATATTTTATCTCTAAAAGGCTCAGAGTATCCAGCCGACGTGAAACGCAGTGATGAAATTTCCCCAGGAGCGTAAAAAATTGTTGCTCCGGAGCACGTGCTCCAACCGCCTTCAGCTCAACCATCTTTGGCTCTATTCCCCTCGCCCTGACAATGGTTACATTTTTTCAGCCAGCCCGCCAGAGCACGGCCGAGCCCACCTCAGAACCGTCATTCCTGTTTCTACGCAGGGGAAGACCGGAATAGAAATGGTGGCAACGTTCTGACTCCTGAGTTTGAATATCATCTGTACTTTTTTTGAACCACGAAGTGTACTCCGGCTATCCAGTTTACTCAGCAAACCAGGCTTGACTCAGTTTCCGACATTTGTCATTCCGGCCAAGCGAAGCGCCGTGCCGGAATCTCATCTTTTCAGGCACGTGCCTGAGTCAGGGAGATTCCGGTCTTCCGCTGCGCGGAAACCGGAATGACAGCTCTGATGTTGGCACGTGCCGTGCTCTAACAGGCTGGCTGAAAAAAGCAACCAAGCTGAGTTAAATGGATAGCCAGAGAAGTGCACGATGAACGCGAAGAAAAACAAGAAGAAAGGCAGGAACTGCTGGTATTGCTTTTACAATACTTCAGCTCTCTTCGTGCGCTTCGAGAACTTCGTGGTGCAACCCGGTTTCAGCCCAAAGCTGAACGGTCGGAATAACCAGATACGATGCGGATAGATAAAGATAAAAAATATCTACGACGACCTGACAGCAGATACAGAAAATTGCATGTAGCCATCCATTCAAATAGCTTCTTTTGCTGCTTTTCAGTTCCAAATTATAAATCGCTCAGGTTGGTTACACAAAAAAAACGGTCTGCCACGCCAGGCGCGACAGACCGTTTTGCACACAATCAGACAGCGGGTTACAGATTCAGCGCCGCGATGTTTTCTTTCACGTGGTTTGCCGACTCGTGCAACATGGCTTTTTCCTCATCATTGAGGTCGATTTCGACGATTTTCTCCACGCCATCTTTGCCCAGAATGACCGGCACACCCGCATAGGTGTCCGAGATGCCGAATTCGCCCGTCAGCCATGCCGAGCAGGGCAGCAGCCGTTTGGCATCTGTGACAACCGCTTCGACCATCTCGACAGCAGCGGCAGAGGGCGCATAGTAGGCACTGCCGGTTTTCAGATATTTGACGATTTCACCGCCGCCCTGACGAGTCCGCTGTACGATCTCATCGAGACGGTCTTTTGACACCATCTGCGTGATGGGAATACCGGCCACTGTGGTGTAGCGCAGGAGTGGCACCATGTCATCGCCGTGACCACCGAGCACCATAGCCTGAATATCGCGCACGGAAATGCCGGTTTCCATCGACAAAAAGGTGCGATAACGGGCGGTGTCGAGAATTCCGGCCTGGCCGAAGACACGATTGCTTTCGAAGCCGGTCGTCTTAAAGGCGACATAGGTCATCACATCGAGGGGATTGGTGACCAGGATGATTTTGGTCTGCGGTGAATATTTGGCGATCTGCTCGGAGACGCTTTGAATGATACCGGCGTTTTTATCGCGCAGGTCATCACGGCTCATTCCGGGTTTCCGGGCCAGCCCGGCAGTGACGACAACTACGGATGATCCTTCAGTCGCTTCATAGGTATTGGTGCCGATGACTTTGGCATCAAACCCTTCGATCGGTGCGGATTCCCACATATCCAGAGCTTTTCCCTGGGGAATGCCATCGACGATATCGACCAGCACAACCTCTGTCGCCAGTTTCTTCTCAGCGATTCTCTGGGCTGCTGTCGCGCCGACATGGCCTGCCCCGACAACTGTAATCTTCATGGCTCCTCCAAATATTTAACATAGTATATGATCAGAAAAAGAAAAGCCACAGATATGAAACCTGTGGCTTTTCTGAAACTTATGCGTAAACACTGACGACTTTTTTGCTGCGTCCTTTGTTCTCGAACTTGACCTTGCCGTCAATCACGGCAAAGAGTGTGTCGTCTTTCCCGCGTTTGACATTGGCACCGGGATGGATGCGTGTGCCACGCTGGCGGACGAGAATGCTGCCGGCAGTGACGACCTGGCCGTCGTAACGTTTCACACCTAAAAACTTAGGATTCGAATCGCGGCCATTCTTCGAGCTGCCGACCCCTTTCTTATGAGCCATTTTTCACTCCTGTTTCTTGATATTCAACAATCTCATGCCTCAGGCAACAGCGATCTTTTCGATACGCAGTGCGGTTTGCTGCTGGCGATGACCGCGGGTGCGGCGATAGCCTTTGCGGCGTTTTTTCTTGAAAACGACGACCTTGGGACGGCGCGTGAACGCTTCGATCGTGGCGCTGACTTTTGCTCCATCGATCAACGGCTGACCGACTTTGACAGTGTCACCATCCACGTACATGAGAACGCGATCGAACTCCACCTTATCGCCCGGATTGCCCGGCATCTTTTCGGTGACGATGCGGCTGTCCTCGGTAATCTTGTACTGATTTCCGGCAATTTCTACTACTGCATACATCGACTATCTCCTTGTGAAAACTGTAGCTACGCTATTTCACATAACCTTGATTTCTTTGCCGCTCTTTTTTGAGATGAACCTGAATTCATCGAGAGCAATACCCTCATCCTCCTGAACGTCGATTTTAACCCAGTATTTCCACATCAGCCGCCGGATTTTGCTGCGCAGCCCCCGGGTGAGGAAGTCCGCTATATCCGGATTGATGACCAGAGTCATCGAACGTTCATTCGTCGAGGCGCAAATGCGTTTGATGTGCCGCTCTATTTTCGTCAGAATCGTCGATTTCGAGGCGACACGCCCTGTTCCGTTGCAAACCGGGCAGGGTTCAGAGTAGGTGAACATCAGGCTCGGACGAATCCGCTCCCGTGTCATTTCTATCAGGCCGAATTCGCTGATCGGGCTGATATTGGTTTGTGCCCTGTCTTTGCGCAATTCTTTTTGAAACTCATCGTAAAGAATCTTGCGGTTCGCCGGATCGATCATATCGATAAAATCGATGACGATGATACCGCCGATATCCCGCAGCCGCAACTGCCGGGCGATTTCCCTGCAAGCTTCCAGGTTGATCTTCAGGGAGTTTTCATCATGGCCTTTTCGTCCCATGAATTTGCCGCTATTGACATCGATAGCGACGAGTGCTTCCGTGTGGTCGAAGAGAATATAACCACCGCTTTTGGTCCAGACCTTGCGAGAGAGACTTTTCTCGATTTCCTGTTCGATACCATAATAATCGAAGAGCGGAGTTTTCTCCTTGTAGAGCTCTACTTTCTTGCTGAGCAGAGGGGTGAACTCATTCAAATATTTGGTAATCTGCTTGTACTGCTTGGGCGAATCAGTGACGACGCGGGCAAAGTCCGCGGTAAACAAGTCACGTATGACGCTCGAGGCCATCTCCAGGTCTTTATATACCAGACTCGGGGGCCGGACTGTCTTGAGTTTTTTCTCGATTTGCTGCCAGGTCTTCAGAAGGTTCTGCAAGTCATTGCGCAGCATCTCTTCTGATTTGCCGTCCGCTACGGTACGTATGATCAGGCCAAAACCTTTCGGGCGAATTCTGTTCGCAATTTGCTTCAGACGCCGCCTCTCATTATGGCTGGGAATCTTCTTGGATACGCCGACCATATCCGAATGCGGTACCAGAACCATAAATCTTCCAGCAAGGGATATCTCCGTGGTGATGCGGGATCCCTTTTTGCTGATCGGCTCCTTGATGATCTGGACAAGGATTTCCTGCCCCTCGCGGGGAACAGGCCGGCGGTTCTGACGAACCTGCTCATCGACAGATGATTCGAGATCGAGAAATGCTCCATACTCCTTCAGGGTCTCTCCGATATCGGAAAAGTGCAGGAAGGCATCCTGCTGTTGACCGATGTCGATAAAAGCGGCGCGCATACCTCTGACTACGTTGACAACCCGACCGAGATAGATATCACCCACCATGCGCTCATTTTCCGGAAGCTCGACAAAAAGCTCGACAAGCCTGCCATCTTCCAAAATGGCAATCCGTGTTTCCGACATGGTTGAGTTGATGAATATCTCCCGCTTCGGGCCGTTAGTCCTTTTGCGTGCCAATAATTCTATCCCTCTTTTTGTGGTTTCAGATGGACGATACCCTTGTTTCTGGATATTCTATTTTTTAAGATTGTCAAGGAACAACGTGGACACTTTTTCAGTGCCTGTCCCACAAGTACTCTTTTCTGCACTCCCCGCACGCGGCAGGAAATGCTGCTCTGCACCGCTACGGCTATCAGCCTCAAACGGCTCGATCCGATAAACATCTATTGTAATAAAACACACACTGCAATGCAAGTTTTTTTTATCTTCACCTGTTTCAGCACTTTATCCCGATTTATTTCTGGTTATCAACTTAACTCAGCAGGGTTGGATTTTTTCAACCAGACCGGGTGACTACAGCACATGCCTACCCCAGAACCGTCATTCCGGTTTCCCCGCAGGGGAAGACCGGAATCTCCCTGACTCAGGCACGTGACCAAAAAGATGAGATCCCGGCACTGCGCTGCGCTTGGCCGGAATGACACATGCCGGTATCTGAGCCGGGCCCGGTTTGCTGAGTTAACTGGATACCCGGACGATTTATTCACCGCCTTCTTCCGCATCCGGAGAAGCGTGTACCAGCGAAAATCTTCTCCGCCTCTGCACCGGACACCGCTCCGCCGGGATGCTCTGCCCTTTTCTTCGCAGCAGCTTTCTCCTCTCATCCCCAGATCGCGTTCGTCATCGCCTGTACGGGTATCGGCACAGCCGTATTACCCGTGACTTCAGCCCGGTAGTAACTGTGACGATGCTCTTGCTCCGCCACCGGCAGCCGGATGCGAAAAGCCATCTCACCGGCGGGCGAGTATTCCCGCAGAATTTCAGTTTCAACTCCCTGTTCCAGATCGCCCCGTAGCAGGCGGAGCTCATGCAGCAGCCCGAATTCCGGCGTGGAAAAAGCCAAAACTTCCAGCGTGACATCTTCCCGGGGCAGCGTTCCGCCCATGGGCACCATCTCCCCCGTTGCTGTACGGGCGGTGAGACTGAGGAATGGCCCGGAGGTCACAGCGGCCGCACCGGAACGCAATGCGCGGATGACAGCATCCAGGGCTGGTTTTTCTTCTAAATACAGCAGCGTCCGGTGGCTGCCGAACAGGTGGTAATGCTCCTGCTCCTGCATCCCGATGTGTGGCAGGGTGATCTGGCGGTATCGCGCAAAATTGCCGTGCGCATCGCTGCCGGCAATGATGAGCGCACGCTTGCCCTGCAGAAGCAGCCTGACCCAGGCATCCCGCGCAGCGACTGTCCCATCCGGATGGCCGTTCCATACCTGCAGGCCGTGCAGGCCTTCGCAGGTAAAATCCGCTTCCTGCCAGCGGTCACGGTTGAGCAGAAGGCGTTGTAACAGAGGCACAGGCATCAAAGGATGCGCTGCAAAGTGCAGCGTATCATTGCCGGCACGCTGCATCACTTCACCGATACTCAGATCCGGCCTGTATCGCAGCCACTTCTCACCACTATCGCCCTGCCCCGGGATGTAGCGGGGATTATTGAAGACGAGAAAATGCACATTGCCGCCGCGACTGTTGCCGCAGGATACTTCCTCACCCGGAATGATGACAAAGTCATTCTGCGCGTTCCAGTGAGCCACCTCACGCTGAAACGACTGCCACTTACGCAGGTCCGGGTCGTTGCGCAGATAATTTTCCGGCAGATCATCGAGGTCATAGGAATGGTCGGTGATGGCGAGAAAATGATGGCCCATCGCCTGAGCCAGCTCGGCCGTTGCTGTCACCGGTGCACCGAACTCGACCTGGTCGCTCGTGTACCATGAGTGTGTGTGCAGATCGCCGGTATAATAGTGCCTTTGCAGCGGCAGCGGTTCTGCTGCAAAGCAGACCCTGAAGGGCTGGTGCTGTGTCAGGCGATAATTGTCCGCCTGAAAGCGGTACGTTTTTCCGGCGATCACCGCTTCGATCTCTACTGTGACCAGGCGCACGCCGGCATCTTCAAAATGACGCGGCATATACAGAACTCTGTGCCACCACTGGCTGCGAATCCGCTCATTCAGTGTGATGTGCAGGCTGCGCGCCGGGCCCTGTCCACCTGAGAGGCCTACGCGCACGCCGTTTATCTGCACAGGCCATCGGTGCGCGTCTTTGACCAGCAGCAAAACGGGCAAGGCTTCCCCGGGCTCGAGGCGCGACGGCACATCAGCAATTATTTCGGGTGCCTGGATGCGATAGCGACTGGGAATCAGGCGGAATTTGTAGTGGATTTCAGCATAGAGGAAAACAGGCAGCAAAAAAGCACAAAAATACAGGTATCCGGCGTCTGCGAAAGGTAGCGTCATTATCATATAGTCGGAAAGCGATGAATGTCTGTCGTATCCCCTCTGTCGCTGTGCAGCTCGAACGTGACGCCGTAGGCGCTGGTGCGCGGGTTTTTCCGGACATCGACGATACCGAAATTCCGGCGCGCGATCACCTTCAGCAGCCTGCCGCTGAACGGGACATCATCGCCAAAAGAAATCTCCGGGGCGAAACGCTCGACCAGCTTGTTCAGAGGTGTTGGATTATTGGAAATCGGCGAGGAAGTGAACTGATAGATCACCGGATGAAACTCATGCTCCTTCAGGTGCGAACGCACCACGGCCATGGTGGCAACATGCACATCCCCGCCCAGAAAGACGAAGCGGGTATCGCTGTTATTGGCATGATCGAAGAGAAGGCGCGCCATGCGTTCGGCTTCATGCACGAAGGGATCGCTGTTCCACTGGTCGATAAAATCATCGGCTGCACCGGATTTTTTCAACAAAAGATAGCCCAGCCGATTACCCATGATCTGAGTGAAATGGCTGGTAAAATGTACAAAGGGTACGCTGCAGACGATGAAAATGACCTTGCATGCCTGTCCCTCTCCTGCCAGCCAGTTCTGCAGCCACTGCCACTGCGCATCACCGAGCAAAATTTTGTGCCGCGCCGAACGATAGCGACGCAAGTCAAGCACGACAAATCCTGCCTCTCCGTAGCGAAAAGCATAATATCCTTTGCTGGAATCGACAAAGGGGTTGTGCACGAGCTGGTGCTCTGCATAGCTATCCCGGGCATGGCGGTAAAGCTTCTGCTTCACCGGGCTCACTTCCTCATCCCCGTGAGAACCCCAGCCATCTGTGATTTCATGGTCATCCCATACCATCAACCACGGGCAGCGTTCGGCCACGCGTCTGAGTTCAGGGAAATCCCAGAAACGGCGATAGAACTCGGCAAACTCGGCGCGGATGTCCTCATCGCGGACGGCATCGGGATTTTTGCGCATTTTTTTACTGAACGCGATCCACGCATCGTCGAGATAGAGCTGATCGCCCAGGCCGAGCATGAATTCAGGCGCTGCCTCGCTGTCGAGCATGCT
>DRLW01000428.1 GCA_011375275.1 Bacteroidota bacterium | reverse complement strand
GGATACCTTACTGGTATCCCGGCACCTCACAGCCACCTCCACAGCAGCTATCCTCCCATGCCAACCCGGGCCCCGGAGCATGGTCCAGCCCCACCCATTACACAGAAGTATCCAGAAATCGCCCGAGCACGCGTTGCACAGCAGGCGCAGCAGCGGTTTGCTGCCCACCGGTCTCTTCCTCGTGCAACCGGCTGGTGGTGAAATCCCGGAATGGCGAGGACAGAGCCTGTGTGCGCGAAACACCGCGCACGATGCGGTCGCGGACTTTTTTCTCAGGCTTGACCACGGCATTGCGCGCCACCCAGGCGTCCTGCACCACCGCACCGGTTTTGATGATCGCGCCCTCGCGCACGACACTGCGCATAATCACCGAGCGCGACTCCACCCTGCTACCCGCAGCGATCACCGCCGGGCCGATGAGAATCGCCGATGCGCTCACTTCAGCATCAGGATGGATGATCACCGGGCCGATGCGCAGCGGGGCATGTTCGCCGCCGCTGGTGATGAAGCTGTTGCCATGCACGCGTGCCTGTTCCTCCGCCCAGTGCAGATTTGCCTGCAGAAACTCTTCCGTGCTGTACAGCTCATCGCTTACCGCCGCCAGTTCGATGCTGCGCAGCGTTGCGGCGGAAAAACAAAACGGTAATGCCGCATCCACCGTGCGAAAGGCAGCCGAACGCAGCACTTCCGCATCGATGGCATAGACGCCAGCGGGATAGTGCTGCCAGTGCTCTACCCTCTTCTCAGCGCTGGTCAAATGGGCCTGCAGCGCCCGGGCCTGTTCGAGCCGCGCGCCGGAATACAGTGGCCGGACCAGCATACTCACAACGCCCTCCCCCTGCCGGTGCTGGTGCAGAAAAGGCCGCAGCGAGCTGAGCACACGCACTGTCCCGGCGAGAACGACATAGCTTTGCGCAGGTACTTTGGCCGCAATGTGGCGCAAAATTTTCGCGTGGCTGGTGTGCTCGCGCGTCTGCACGACTTTGATCTGCATGCCCGGAATTTTCAACTTGCGAACCTCACTGTGCAGCTTCTCCTGATTCTCACGAACCTGCACATAGGCTGTGCGAAATCCTTCTTCTGCCAGCAAAGCGAGATTGTGCTGCAACAGAGAGACAAAGCCGATGCGCAGCAACCAGGGATGACTGGCCGCATCCGCACCGGAAAAAGCGAGGTGATCATCCTGAACCAGAACGACCGGTATTTTCGTGATCATATCCATTCGTACCGCAGCCTCGGAATTGGTTTCTTCTTCTTGCTCAGGATCGTTCCCAGAATCCTGACCTGATTATCCTGTGCTTCTTTTTTGATCTGCTTGATACGCTGCAACCGGGTTGTCGGCGTGTGCACCACCAGCACCATGCCGCCGGCAAGACGTCCCCAGACCAGGGCATCGCGCGAGTGCTGCAACGGCGGTGCGGCAATGATGATAAAATCAAATAAGGTTTCAAAATACGCCAGAATCTCGCGCAGCCGCTGCTCGCTAATCAGCGCAGCGCTGTTTCTGCGTTTGCGGCCGCGCCCGAGGAAGTAGATATCCGCGCCGGAGAGCTTTTGCAACACGCCGCGCAGCGAGCTCTCCCCTGCGAGCACATCGAGCAGGCCCGCACTCATAGCCACTGCACCGAGATATTTGCTCAATCCCGGCGAGGTGATGTTGGCGTCGATGATCAAAACCCGCACGCCCTGCAGCAGTTCGGGATGGCGTGCCAGGTTCAAAACTACGGATTCTGTGCCGTCGTTTTTTCCGGCGCTGGTGAAAACCACGCTGCGGAGCTGCTGCTTGTGGCGATTCTTGAGCAGATACTCCACCAGCCGCGAGCTGTCCGGAGCAGCCTGCTGCACAGTCTCTTCGATGCCCAGTTCCCGGCGCAGGCTCTCTGCAATGGCCCTCAGCAACGGCGAACTGCTTTCCGGCAGCGCAAGAATCCGGCTCCAGCGGCGGTCATTTTCTTTTTTGATGAACGAGATATCCGCAAAGCTCTCGTTTTGATGGCGTTGCGCCTGGGTAAACACCTGTAGCATGTCATACTCCCGGTTGTCAGTGGTGTTTGTCGCCTGTCATGCGACAGGTGTCCCGGGGATTACAAAGCACATGCCATGCATTTTTATCGAATTCAACATATTATTTTAAAAGAAGTTAAAGGAGCAATAGAAAAGGCGTGAAAACAGGAAGGATTGTCGTGCGCCAACACATTGTGCGGCCGGCGAACAGGACTTTGGAGATGGATGTCACATGGCAAAAACCCGTTCGTAGTGCGCGCTTCAGCGCGCCTGAGAGCCAATGTGCCGGTATCCCCATGGTACTGGTGCGGGTTCTCGGGGTTAGCGATAGTTCTTTTCGCATGGGAATTGCCTCCGGAGCGGCAGCAAGGCCGTCACACCGCGAGAGCGGTGTGACGAGAGGAAGGTTCGTAGTGCGCACTTGAGCGCGCCTGAGAGCTAAGGTGCCGGTATCCCCATGGTAAAGTGCGGGGTCTCGGGGTAAGCGATAGTTCTTTTCATATGGG
>DRLW01000427.1 GCA_011375275.1 Bacteroidota bacterium | reverse complement strand
TCCGGACTTATGCCATGGCGCAGGAGCCCGGCAATGCCAACGACTGGATTCGGGTCTGGGCGCTGGATACGCGCCGGGTGCTCAAGGGGAAAATCACGCAAAACGGCAGCGTTCATGTCGGTCTGTGAAAGAAGTGTGTTGCACATGAATGACTCGGAGCCAAGAGATGATACAAAAAAATAATTTTCTTTACAGTGCCCTGTTTGCTGGCGTTGTTGGCCTGTTTTTCAACGCGCCGGGCCATGCACAGCAGTTTGGTGCAAGGTCTTCGTTGTACTCTGATGTCAAGGCGCATCAGGTCGGTGATATCGTCACAATTTTGATTTATGAGGACGCCAGAGGCAGCAATCAGAGTGGTTCGGAGATCCGCAAGGAGAACCGTCTGGGTTTTTCCACAGGTGGAGACGGAGCGGCGAGTTTCATTCCTCTGAGCGGTATGTCCACACAGAATAACGTTGAATTCCTCGGTGAAGGTGAGACAGACAGGAAGGGGCAATTACGCGGCAAGCTCACCGCCCGCATCGTCTCTGTGGACAATAATGGCAACTACGCCATCGAGGGAACACGCGAGATCGAAATCAACAACGAGAAGCAGGTGATGAAGCTGACCGGAACGGTGCGCCCGGTGGATGTGATGCAGGATAATACCATCTTCAGCTACTATATTTCCGATGCAAAAATCAGTTACAAAGGAAAGGGTTTGACCAGTGCGAGTCAAAAACCTGGCTGGATTACACGGTTTTTTAACTGGCTTTTTTAGAGCCAGTGTTTTAGCTTTGGCGATCCTGTTTGTGCCGGCTTCTCCGGTGCAGGCAGAGAGAGCAAAGGATATTGCGACCATCCAGGGCATGGCAACACGAAAGCTGGTAGGATACGGGCTGGTTGTCGGGCTGGATGGAACTGGAGACACACGACGGTCTATTGTGGCAATTCAAACCGCTACCAACATGTTGCGGCGTTTTGGCATCACGATCCCGGATGGATACCTGAGGCTGAAAAACATCGCCGCTGTGATGATTACCGCAGAGGTTCCTGCTTTCATGCCCGAAGGCAGTACTCTCGATGCACTGGTATCCTCCATGGGGGATGCCAAGAGCCTCGAGGGCGGAACCCTGCTGATGTCCCCGCTCGTCGATGAGCAGGGCACTTTATTTGCCCATGCCCAGGGGCCGCTTTCCACCGGCGGCTTCAGCATCGAAAGCATTGCCGGCGATCGCATTCGTAAAAACATCACCCTGACCGGACGCGTGCCCGGCGGGGCTACCCTCGTCCGCAGCAGTACGGTAACGTCGCTGCCTGACTCTTCCATCACCCTCACTTTGCGAACCCCAGATTTTACCACGGCTGTAAACCTGGCGACGGCTATCAACACGCTTTTTAATGCAGAAATCGCTGTCGCGAAAAATGCCGTACAGATCAATGTGTCTGTCCCGGATGATTACAAAAGCAAACTGGCCGAGTTCGTCAGCCGGGTAGAAAATGTCTCGGTTACTACCGATGTTCCGGCCCGGGTTGTGATCAACGAGCGGACAGGTACGGTCATCGTCGGGGCGAATGTCACCCTGTCGGCTGTGGCCATCGCTCATGGCAATTTGCGGGTCGAAATTCAAAACACACCGATCGTATCGCAGCCGGGGCCTTTTTCCCAGGGGCAAACGGTCGTCGTGCCCCAGACCGAAACCAAAGTGACGGATTCCGGCGGCCGGGTGCTGGCATTTGAAAAATCTGCAAATGTGCAGGATGTCGCCCGCGTCCTCAATGCTCTGGGGGTGACCCCGCGAGACATCGTAGCCATTTTTCAGGCGTTGAAACAAGCCGGTGCTCTTCAGGCCGAGCTGGTAATCATGTAGCCTGCCGGCACAGGCAGAAGCCGCCAAAACCGAGACGTGATGAGCGATCATATATGAACGACAAGCTTTTGACAAACCCGTTAAATGACGTTTTATTGTCCAAAACGCAGCGGCAGGCACGCAGCGCAGATCGCCGGCAGTTGCGGGAGGCCGCGCGCAATTTCGAAACCATGTTCGCGACCATGCTGCTGAGCAATATGAGAAAATCCATGGCGCCGGAAGGGTTATACGGCAAAGGCATGGGCGGTGATGTCTTTCAGTCGATGATGGAAGAAAAACTCGGCGAAGTGATCGCACGCCGTGGCCAGCTCGGCATCGCGCGTATGATCGAACGCCAGTTGAGCCGGGGGCAAACAGACTCGGAAACAGATGCCGGTACGCTTGCTCCGTGGGACACTATTCGGCGGGAAATCAGTCGTGCGGCTGAGAAGTATGATCTGTCGCCGAAGTTGATCACGGCTGTGATCGAGCAGGAGAGCGGTGGCGATCCGCAGGCTGTTTCGCAGGCCGGCGCCAGGGGGGTGATGCAGCTCATGGATACCACGGCCACCATGCTTGGCGTAAAAAATGTTTTTGATCCGGCAGAAAATATCGACGCCGGCAGCCGATACCTGAAACAACAGCTCGACCGGTTCGGGGAATTGCCTCTGGCCCTGGCTGCCTATAACGCAGGACCGGGAGCAGTGGAAAAGTACGGTGGTATCCCGCCGTACGCAGAGACCAGAAATTATGTACGCGCCATACTCGCACGATTAAACATAATCGGCAATCAGGATCACCAACCATGAGGAGACTTATGCGCTACATGGTCAACCGTTTGCTTGGGCTGATGAACCGCAAAGTGCAGGTTTATCAAAAACTGGTCATCGAGATGAAAAAAGAGAAATCAGCCCTGCTCGATCGCAATCTCGAACTGCTGCAGGACTCCCTCGGAAAGCAACACCGCCTGGTGGATGAGCTGCGCGATATCGCCCGCGATATCAGCAAAGAAATGGAAGGCCAGAGCAGTGGCGCTGCCCGGGCAAAAACTACGCTCCGGGCTCTGGCTGCCGCTCAGGGAAAACAAGGTGATAAGATACTCGCCCTGAAAGATAAAGCCGATAAACTGGCTCGCAAGGCGCGCAAACTGAATCAGGAAAACAAGCAGATCATCGAAGTCTCTCATTCCTTTTTCACTTTTTATATCGAAGCACTGTCACAGATACGCACGACGGTTTTCGGGTACGAAGGAAATGGTAAAGCCATGGCAGGGCGTACCGGCAATCTCCTGGTCGATCAGCATAGCTGAAGCCAGCTTTTCGACAGACACCGCCCGCCATGCGTGAGCCGCAGCCGGCAGGTGGGATGCCTTCCATTGTCTGGCCGGTTTTTGTCACCTGCTGCTTCCGGGAGAGCACATTCCTCGCGATGTGCGTGGGATAGCTGAATGTGTTGCCTGGCGTGCATTGCCGCAACCGGGGCCGGGCAGCCTTGCGGTGTCTGCTGAGAGACTATTGAACAGGGTAAAGGAGCCATCATTTTATGGCGGGTTTATTTGGAATATTGCAGTCTGGCAAACGCTCGCTGATCGCGCAGCAGTTTGCCCAGACTGTCGTCGGCAACAATATCGCAAATGTGAACACCAAGGGATACTCGCGCCAGTCGGCCAGGCTGATTCCGGCGCCCAGTGTGAACACTGCCTACGGCAGGATCGGCATGGGTGTGAATATCGATGGGGTTAAGCGCAGTCGCAATGCTTTTCTCGACAAAATCTACCGCGATGCCAACAGCGAGCTGACCCAGTGGCAGGCGCAGCAGTTCTTTCTCGAGCAGGTGGATGCGTTGTTTGCAGATGTCGATGAATCGGGCATCGGTTCGCAGATGGACCGGTTTTTCAATGCCTGGTATGATCTGTCCAATGATCCCGAGAGCTCACAGGCACGGATCGCAGTGAAGGAATCCGGCAAGAGCATGAGCCGAACTTTCAACCGCGTGGCCAGGGGGCTGACTGATCAGCGCAAAAACATCAATGGCCAGGTTCAGGCACTGGTCGATCGGGTTAATGATCTGACCAGTAAAATAGCTGAACTCAACGCGAAAATACCCCGTTCTGATTCCAACCTGACACAGGAAAATGAACTCAAGGACCAGCAGGACCTGCTCATCGACGAGCTGACGGATATACTCGATGTTGAGGTGGTCTATACCGAAAACTCCGGAGTCAATCTTTATGTCGATTCCCTGAACATCGTTTCCGGTGCGACATCTCTCACCCTTGAAACAGAGTATGATGCGAGCGGCGATATCCCCCTGCTCAATATTTCCGGCGTAGCCGGCGTTGCTGTTGACATCACAGGCGGTGAGTTGGGCGGCATTCTCGAGTTGCGCGATGAGATCATCACGGGGTATCAGGACAAACTGAACACTCTGGCGCAAAATATCGTCGAACAGGTCAACATCTATCACAAGGCCGGCTACACACTCAACGGTGACACGGGCATGGAGTTTTTCGACCACACCAAAATCACCGCTGAAACGATGGCCTTATCCTCGGATGTGCTCGATGATGTCAGTAATATCGCTGCTGCCTCCGAGGATGCTCAGGGTGATAACTCCCAGGCCTTATTGATCGCCGGACTGAAAGACGCGCCGCTGATCGACGGCACCAGTTTTCGGGATTATTATAACAGCATCATTCAGGCGATCGGCGAGGATACGCGCATGAGTACGGTTTCATCGCAAAACTTCGAAATCATCAAAACACAGGCAGAGTTGCAGAAAGAGGGAGTCAGTGGTGTATCTCTCGACGAGGAGATGATCGACATGATCCGCTACCAGCGCGCCTATGGTGCGGCTGCCCGGTTGATCTCCACCGTGGATTCGATGATCGAAACGTTACTTTCTTTAAGATAAAATTTTAATTCTAAGATTTTATTCGTTTTATCCGATCACACAGACATTATCAGACAGCCGGAGAGTCTATGCGTATCACCAACAATCAGTTTTACGTTACGGTTTTGCAGAACATCCGCAGACCGACGGGGCAGCTTCTTTCCCTGCAGGAAAAATTATCATCCGGCAAGAGGATCAATCGCTATGCGGATGATCCGGCAGGAGCAGCACTGGCGGAAAACTACAAAGGAACTCGCGCGAAAACTGTTCAGTTTAAGCGCAACATCGACGATGCGCTGGGCTGGATGCAGCAGACCGAGGGCGTGCTGAACCAGTTGGAAAGCAATCTGATTCGTGCTAAATCGCTTGCAGTTCAGGCCGCAAATGGTTCTAATTCTGCCAGAGAGCGCAAGACGATTGCTTCAGAGATCGATCAGATTCTCGAAGACGTTCTCGCAGTCGCCAACAGCCAGTACCGGGGGAAGTATCTCTTTGCCGGCCTCAACACCCTTGGCAGGCCCTATGTAGAAATACGCGACAGCGATGGCCTGATCGAAAAAGTGACTCTCAGCGATGCCGATACAGGTGAGATTGAACGCGAAGTCAGCGATGGTGTCCGAATTCAAATGAACATCCCGGGTAATGATATCTTCAACCTCTCGGATGGCCCGCTGACAACGTTGATAGCATTGCGGGACGATCTGAACGCGAATGATGTGGAAGGGATCAAGGACGGGCTCGATGCTCTCGATGCTGCTCTTGAGCTTTCCCTCGATGCCCGCACTGAGAACGGCGCACGTGTCAACCGGCTGGAAACGACCAGGACGTATCTGGAAACCCGCGAGATCGATATC
>DRLW01000426.1 GCA_011375275.1 Bacteroidota bacterium | reverse complement strand
GTCTGCGTCGATCTGCATGTGCCCGAAGAGCCTCTGCCCGGCTGTGACTACCGCCAGGTCGATGTCAGTGATTTTGCCGCAGTCGGCGAGCTGGTGACTGATATTATCGCCACGACAGGCGGGATCGACTGCCTGATCAACAACGCCGGCATCTCCCGCGATGCTCCGGTCTGGCGCATGAGCGAGCAGGAGTGGGATGCGGTGCTGAACGTGAACCTCAAGGGTGCGTGGAATTTTATCCATCACACAGCGCGGCATTTTCGGGAGAAAAAAAGCGGTTGTATCGTCAACACGGCTTCGATCAACGGGTTGCGCGGCAAATTTGGATTGAGCAACTATTCCGCTTCAAAAGCCGGCCTGATCGGCCTGACCCGTACGGTTGCGCGCGAGCTCGGGCCCTCGAATATCCGCGTCAACGCCGTGGCACCGGGTTTTATTTTGACGCCATTGACCGGGAAAATCGCCGAGAAATTCATCGCAGCAGCGCGGGCGGAAACAGCGCTGGGCAGGCTGGGGACACCGCAGGACGTGGCGGCTGCTGTGCTGTTTCTCTCTTCTGATCTGGCCCGGCACATCACCGGCGCGGTTCTCACTGTGGATGGCGGCCAGGTGGCTTGAGAATGAAATGACTGAAGAGATCGAATGAAACTGTGGAGTCTGGTATGAATATTTCGCATCCCCTTTTTGAAGCCCCGGACAGCAAGCCTCTCGAGGAAGTGCTCAGTCTGGCACGGGAACTTGTCGAAGATACGGAATATCCCACTGTGAAGCAGTGGCGCGAACAAGGCGGTAAAGTCGTCGGCCATTTCCAGGTTTATTTCCCGGAAGAAATAGCCCACGCAGCCGGAATGCTGCCGGTCAAGATGCGCGGCGCGCAGGTGGATGGCATCGAGGCTGATTCCCATTTCGGCTCCTATCTCTGCTCGATCATCAAAACAGCGTTCGAGCTGGCGATGACAAAAAAGATCGAGCTGGACATGTTCATCACCCACCCGATCTGCGACGCTGCCCGCAACCTCGCCGGTATCTGGAGCCGCAATTTCGACTATCCCTGCCAGATTCTCTACCTGCCGCAAAATCCCAACTCTGCAGCTTCTGCTGAATATCTCACCGATGAATATGGCCGCCTGATGCGCGATATCGAGAAGATTACCGGGCAGGAAGTAACAGAGCACGCGCTGAAAAATTCTATCTCCATCTACAATGAAAGCCGGAAAATTTTTGCTGAAATCTACCGCATCAAGCGGGAGACTCCCTGGCTCCTGGATGCAGAAGACGCCTATGTGCTCGTTGCCCTGGCAGCATTCCTGCCCAGGGAGAACTATAATGATCTGCTGAATGCGATCCTGCCGCGCATCCGGGAACGCGATATTAAAAAGCAGGACAAGATGCGCGTGGTTTTCGAAGGCGGCTTCTGCGAACAGCCGCCCCTCGACCTGCTGCAGACCATCGGCCGCTCCTGCTACATCGTCGATGATGATCTGCTCATCGGTCTGCGCTGGATTTATGGCGAGGTGAAAACCGACGGCGATCCCCTGCGCAACCTCGCCGAGGCATACATCGAGCAGTCGAGCTACAGCCCGGTGCAGCACGATTTGCGCAAGCCAAAAGAAGATATGCTGCTCAAGCGTTACCGGGAGGCTGGGGCCGAGGCGGTGATCCTTGCGGCGGCGAAAATGTGTGAACCAGGGTTGGAAGAGCAGGTGACCTACAGCAAGACCCTCGATGACAAGCACATTCCTTATTTTGTCAGCGAATTCGAGGAAAATCAGACCACCTTCGATCACCTCGGTATTCAGCTCGAAACGTTTGTCGAAAATATTCTGTTCGATTGACAAGAACATAAAAACAGGTACTGACCTATGGATAAGCAGAATGCTGATGACCGCGCCGCAATCGTGGGGCGTGGAAACAAAGATGGGGCCGCGCTGTTCCGCACCTGGTTTCAGGATCTGACGCAGGTCGCGGAAAACGACGGCCGGGCTGCCTATGTTTTCGTGATGGGCAGTCTGAATGAAATTCTGAAAACCTTCGACTTTCCGGTCGTCTTCCCGGAGATCAACTCCCTGCAGACCGCCGTGCGCAAAGTTGCAGGAGATTACCTCAGCGAGGCCGAGGACTATGGCTATTCGCCGGATATCTGTGGCTATGTCAAGGCGGATGTCGGCACGCAGTTGCGCCAGGGCGAGCATCCCATGGGCCGGATTCCGCGGCCGGGCATCGCCGTGCTGACGAATGCCTGCAACACCTATATCAAGTGGGCGGAAATCTGGGAACGCATCCATAAAATTCCGGTGGTGACCATCGATATTCCGGGTACGCGCGAAGGCGGAAAACTCACCTTCCCCGGCGATCGTGATTTTGAAAACGACAAAAAATACGTTGCCGCGCAACTGCGCGAGCTGATCACAACCTGCGAAGAGATGACCGGCAAGAAATTCGATATCGATAAGTTCCGCGAAGTTCTCGGCTATGCCAACGATATGAGCGTGGCCTGGAAGCGGATCCTG
>DRLW01000425.1 GCA_011375275.1 Bacteroidota bacterium | reverse complement strand
AATCTCATCTTTTCGGTTATGTGCCTGAGTCTGGGAGATTCCGGTCTTCCCCTGCGGGGAAACCGGAATGACAGCTCTGGTGCAGGCACGTGCTGTGCTCCGGCGGTCTGGCTGAAAAAATGCAATATTGCTGAGTTAAATGGATAGCCAGACTACGTCAGCAATAAATTGGGTTAGAAAGTAAAGTTATGAATTTACAGATGAGGAGTCAGAGTTATGAGCATATTGGAAAGCTTGTTCTCGCGGTCGCCGTTTTCTCCTTTGCAGAGCCACATGGAGAAGGTTTGCGAGTGTGTACAACAGGTTGAGCGGTTGTATGCTGCTTTTGTCGGCAAAGACTATAGTGGTATCCAAAAAATAGCCGATGAAATCTCCGAGCTCGAACACGCAGCGGACCTGCTCAAGAATGAAATCCGCGGCCAGTTACCTCAGGGCCTGTTTCTGGCTGTCAATCGCGGCGATCTGCTCGAGATTCTCTCTCTGCAGGATTCCATCGCCGATACGGCTGAAGACCTCGGCGTACTCATGGGGCTGAAAAAGCTCGAACCGATCGAAGAGATGGAGGAAGAGCTCAAAGCCTTCATGGATAAAAATATCGAGGCTGTCACCAGCGCCCGCGCAATTATTCGCCAGATGGATGAGCTTTTACAGACCTCTTTCGGCGGCAAAGAGGCGAAGAAGGTGACTCTGATGATCGACGATGTCGCTTATATGGAGCACGAGGCGGATATCATGCAGCGCAAGCTGCTGAAAAAATTGTATAACCTCGACGATAAACTGAGCTACAGTGAGTTCAGTTTGTGGATCAACATTCTCAAATCCGTAGCGGCTTTTGGAAATCTGTCTGAAAAATTGGCCAATCGCGTGCGTATGCTGCTGGATAATAAATAATCAGCGAGATCGTGAATTCTGCGATTTTGACAACTGTATTTTGATTGTCAAATAATTTGATGAGACATCCGGGAAAAATTTTCAGTTATTCCGGCGTGCCTTGTGCAAGGCGCAAGTTTCTGAAAAAATCGGGATAACTATCGCAAAATCGGACGGGACGATGCCGGGCGATTTTTTTATAATTTGAGGATCCGGCTTAACATGTTTATCGGCAACTGTGAGTCTGAGGAAGGGAGGGAAATAGAATGGCAATTGAAACGATACTGCTGATATTTGCTGTTGTCAGTGGTTTCTATATGGCGTGGAGCATCGGCGCCAACGATGTCGCCAATGCGATGGGTACATCGGTCGGCTCCGGCGCCCTGACGATAAAACGCGCGGTCATCATCGCCGCAGTGCTTGAATTCGCTGGTGCTTTCCTGGTCGGCACCCATGTGTCGGAAACCATTCGCAAGGGGATCATCAACCCAAACATTTTTCTGGGCCATGAGATGGACCTGGTCTATGGCATGATCGGCGCGTTGCTCGCCGCTGCTGTGTGGCTGCAGATCGCTTCCTATAATGGCTGGCCGGTTTCAACGACGCACTCGATCGTCGGTGCCGTGCTCGGTTTTGGTGTCATGTATGGCGGCATGGCCGCGGCTGACTGGGCTAAAGTCAGCGCAATCGTTGCCAGTTGGGTGGTGTCCCCTCTTTTGAGCGGAACCATCGCATTTCTGCTTTTCTCCATGTTGCAAAAGCTCATCTATAACAGCGATGACCCGGTTGGGGTGGCGAAGCGCATAACGCCCTATCTGGTCTTTGTCGTTTTCTTTGTTTTGACCCTGACACTGGTTTTCAAGGGGTTGAAAAACCTGAAGCTGAACCTCGATTTCGGAACGGCTTCCTTGATCGCCTCTCTGGTTGGGGTCGTGGCTGCTGTGGTGAGCCATTTTCTGGTCAGGAATATCCGTTCAGTTCAGTCAAAAGAGCGCGTTGTTATCCGCCAGCCGGCCGGGGTGGTCAAAAGCATTTCAAAGGCGGAAAAGCACGCACGCGCTGGTGCCGATCTTGCTCGTGGCGTGGTCAAAGATGAGCTGAAGCGCATTGCTGAAAACCTTTCCATCCTGTCCAAAGATGTACAAAAAGGCATCACGACCGAGCAGACCAGCTCAGATTATAAAACCGTTGAGCGGATTTTCGTTTTCCTGCAGGTGCTCAGCGCTGCCTTTGTGGCCTTTGCCCACGGCGCCAATGATGTCGCCAATGCAGTCGGCCCGCTGGCCGCGGTGATCACTATCCTCAATACCGGCGTCATGGCGATGAAGTCCGCTGTTCCCCTGTGGGTGCTCGGTCTCGGTGGGCTCGGTATTGTTATCGGGCTGGCTACATGGGGCTGGCGGGTGATGATCACCATCGGCAAGAAAATTACCGAGCTGACGCCGACGCGAGGTTTCAGTGCAGAGTTCGCTGCCGCGACGACGATCGTACTGGCCTCAAAACTGGGCCTGCCGGTGAGCACCACGCATACCCTCGTCGGTGGTGTCCTCGGCGTTGGGCTGGCCCGGGGAATCAATGCTCTCAACCTGCGCGTGGTTTCGAATATCGTCATCTCCTGGGTCGTGACCATCCCGGCCGGGGCCTTTGGTGCGATCGGATTCTATTATTTGATCAAAATGATTTTTTCGTGATCATCGAGGACGATGTATTCCCGGTGCTCCCCGGCTTTCCTCTCATCTGCCCTGCACGGAATACATCGTCCTGACTGCGCTCCAACTTCTCAATCCCCGATACTCGCCGGGTTGCTGTAATAGCCCTTCAGAGCGCGGGTGTAGTGCAGGCGTTCGAATGCGCTGGGGTCTTCGCAGTTTTGCTGGCTGAGCATGCCGCGGACGACTT
>DRLW01000424.1 GCA_011375275.1 Bacteroidota bacterium | reverse complement strand
CTGTGGCGTTCGGCGAAAAACCACAGGCTGTCGCCGGGCGCGAAAGTCGTGCCCGAGGCGCTGAAAAAGTGCAGCGGCTGTGTGCGGCCTTTGTTGCTCAGCCGGATTTCGGACAGGGCATAGGCCTGCTGCGGCAAACCGGCACGGGCCAGGTCTGCGAAACGGATGCTGTACATGCCCTGCGCCGGCGTGCTGATTTTGAAACGCAGATCCGCTTGCGCGACCCTGGCTGCGGGCTGCTCCGTGCGCCGGGCGCGCAGGCCGGCGGCGTTTCCGGCGTTCAGGGCGCGGCGCAGAAATTTTTCTTCCTCGGGCGTGAGGGGCAGGGGCGAAGGCGTGGTATTTTCAGGGAATTTCAGAGTGATGTCCAGCTCGGGTGCAAACAGCAGCGAGCCGTCCCGCGCGATCACCGGACTGACCTGCAGGCGGGCGAGCCGGAAGCCGCGCCACCAGCCCTGCTCCTGCAGGCGGGCATGGCGTGCCGGGAAGCGTGTTCCCGCTGCGGCGCGTGCCAGGGGCTGCACGCCGGTGCCGGACACCTGCAGCACGGCATCGCCGGCAGGAGGGAGAATGACCAGCCACGCGTTTTCCGTGGAGTCAGCCGCTACCGGCGGGCCGGAAAATGTCAGGTGCAGGCGCAGATGCTGCGGGCCGGCCGCGAGGATGCGCATGCTGTGCTCCTGCGCATGGAGTGTATCCGCTCCGGCGGGCAGCAGGAGGAAGCTGAGCAGGATGAGAAATGCGGTTTTGGTGCTGATCATGGTGTTTATCCGTTGGGCGGAGGTCTTCCGCGATACACTCGGGGTATGTGGTCTCTCGTTTCACTCGTGTGCTGCCGCCGGAGCGGTGTGACGAGAGGTAACATGTACCGCGACATTTATGTCGCGCGGTATGATCGCCTATATAATGAAACCATCTCCCCATCCAATTGCGTGCTGCCTCCGGAGCGGGGCAAAAAAGAGCGTCACCCCGCATGATCGGTGTGACGAGAAGGCCCCGTTCGTAGTGCGCGATTCATCGCGCCCGGAAAGTCGCTCATTTTACCGGAGTTCCGGAATCTTCCCCGAATAGGTTCGGGCTTTCGGGGTATGTGGCCTTTCGTTTCGCCCGTGTGCTGCCCCGCGGAAACGGGGCAACCGGAGCGTCACCCCACCGGAGCGGTGTGACGAGAAGGCCCCGTTCGTAGTGCGCGATTCATCGCGCCAGAAAGTTGCCAATTTCATCGGAGTTCCGGAATACCCTCGGAATAGGTGCGTATTAGCCGATGCAGGCTGTATTTCGTTTCGCCCGTGTGCCGCCCCGCGGAAGCGGGGCAGCCGGTGCGTCACACCGCAGGAGCGGTGTGACGAGATGGGGCTTTTCAGGCTACTGCTTTGATCAGCTCTGCTGCGACATATTCAACCTGGGTATCGGTCATTCCCGGGAAAATCGGCAGGCTGAGCAGGCGTTCTGCCGCGGCTTCGGTGACCGGGAAACGGCCCCGGGCGATATTCATGCCGGCGTAAACCGGCTGCAGGTGCAGGGGCAGGGGATAGTGGATGCCGGTGTCGATGCCGGCTTCAGCCAGCTTTTTCTGCACGGCATCGCGCTGCGGCACCCGGACGACGAAAAGATGGTACACGCCCTCGTAGCCCGGCGGCTCGGTGACAGTGGTGATGTTGTCCTGGCCGGCAAAAAGTTCATGATAGCGCGCCGCGATCTGCCGCCGTTGCTGGTTCCACTCCGGCAGATAACGCAGTTTGACGCCGAGCACGGCTGCCTGCAGCGTGTCGAGGCGGTGGTTGTAGCCATCCTCGGTGTGTTCATATTTTGAGCTGCGGCCGGCATCGCGCAGGGAGCGGATGCGCGCCGCGACGTTTTCGTCGTCTGTCACCACGGCACCGGCGTCGCCGAAAGCGCCGAGGTTTTTGCCCGGATAAAAGCTGAAACACGCAGCGCGGCCAAAGGAACCCGCGGGTTTGCCGTGCAGCCGTGCGCCGTGCGCCTGCGCCGCGTCCTCGACCACGATGAGATCATGCTGGCGGGCGATGCTGTTGATCGTCGCCATATCTGCCGGCTGGCCGTAGAGATGTACCGGCACGATGGCGCGCGTGCGGTGCGTGATCGCTGCTTCGATTTTGCTGACATCGATATTCATCGTTTCCGGGTGGCAATCGACGAAGCGGATGCCGGCACCGGTGCGCAGGATGGGCGCGCTGGTACCGATGAACGTGTTCGGCACGGTGATCACCTCGTCTCCCGGACCGATCCCCAGTGCTTTGAGGGCGAGAAAAATGGCATCCGTGCCGTTGGAAACACCGACGCAGTAGCGCGTGCCGCAAAATTCGGCAAAAGCCGCTTCGAACTCGCGCACAGCATTCCCGCCGATAAAATCGCATTTGTCGATGACTTTTTGTATGGCAGCATCCAGCTCCGCACGCAGCGGGGCGTGCTGTGCCGGGAGGTCGAGGAAAGGTATTTTTTGCATGTTCAGCCTGTGATAGTCATGGTCGTCTTTTGGTTATTCTGATTGGTTGTGCACATCCTTCGATTCTTATCCGGTAAAGTCAAAAACCGGAGCGTCACACCGCAGGAGCGGTGTGACGAGAGGCCCGTTCGTAGTGCGCGATTCATCGCGCCCTGGAAGTCGCT
>DRLW01000423.1 GCA_011375275.1 Bacteroidota bacterium | reverse complement strand
TAAAGGGAATTAAGAAAACACCCAATCCGTCATGTCTAAGGATGGCTTCACTCGTGATTTATTAAATCAGTGAGGGGCTATGAGAAAAGCACTTGCGACCATTTTTGTTTTCCTGCTTCTGGCAACGCACTCCATTTCAGGGCAAACTTTCTCCGATGCGCGTACCTACGAACCGGTCGTTTTGCTCGGCGATAGTATCCCCGGCCTGATCGGTAAAGCGACGGATCAAATTTTCGGTTATGCCTATGATGCCGGCTCCGGAACATGGCAGCAGATTCCCTTCCAGGTCGATGAGCGACAATGGGTGGATTTCTCCACCAAAAAACTGCCTGCAAGCGAGTACCGCTATTTCGAAGATGAGGGCAATGGCTTCGACGGCGATGATGAGCTCGCGTTCATGATCGAAGACCTCGGCGACAAAGCCCCCTTCGACTCCTGGGTTGGCGGAACCGACAACACCCGCTACGAGGTAAAAATTACCGATCCGAACGACAACAGCACAGGATATCTTTATATCTACACCTCCGCAACTCTGAGCTATACAGGCCCGAGTTACGTGACCTACAACCGCGTCGTTACCGGAGAGTTTACCGAAAACACCGATATCACGACCGACATCTGGGAAGGTAAATATACCATGAACTGGGTGTTCGAGAACCTGCGCCTGAAAAACAAAGCGCGGCTGATCGACCGCTACAAGTACCGTGTTTACTCCCTCAATGAAGCAGATAACGAAACCGAGGAGTACTGGTCAACCGACGGGCGCAGCACCTACATCGGGCATGTCACCGGGCCGGTACGCGCGATCCGCATGGTGGAAGGCGCTGCCAGCGGTTATGTTACGACTTACCAGACAGAATTTTACCGCAAGATGCAGCGCATGCGCGTGTACTACCGCACCCATGGCGTCGCACGGCTGTGGACCTACGTCGATTACATGCCCGGCCTGGCGCAGGTCGATACCTTCAACATGCAACGGCCCGGATCGGATTTCATGACGGTCTGGGGGCAGGTTTCCACGGCCGAAGGCTCGCATCTGGTCTGGGCAGATGTCTCAGAGCTGGCAGTCAATTCGGTGATCTCGAGCATGTACTATAAACATGACCCCGGGTTTGACGACGGCACCGGCGCTGATGGCCAGGCGATTCATAACCACGGCACCTATCACCAGCGCATCGCCAGCCTGGACCGCGGCACGCCGGCGATCGTGACCACGAACTATTACTACATGCCGGCCAACCAGCCGGACCGGGGCCAGGAGTTTGTCAGCATCAACGAAAACCCGGTCAGCAAAACCATCACGCAGCAGAATAACGGCTCGCCGCCTCCAAACTCACCGCCTGTTGCAGCAGCTTCAGCTACCCCGACTTCGGGGACAGCACCGTTAACCGTTGCCTTTTCCAGCGACGGCAGCTCAGACTCGGACGGCAGCATCACCAGTTATTCGTGGGATTTCGGCGACGGCACCAGCTCGAACGAAGCCAATCCCTCGCACA
Organism: Bacteroidota bacterium; assembly: GCA_011375275.1. Taxonomy (GTDB): domain Bacteria; phylum Zhuqueibacterota; class Zhuqueibacteria; order Zhuqueibacterales; family Geothermadaptataceae; genus Geothermadaptatus. The sequence goes on along the minus strand of DRLW01000423.1, from coordinate 6,243 downwards.
CATACAACAGCGCAGGCACCTACACCGCAACACTCACTGTCACAGATAATGATGGCGCTACAGACACGGATCAGGTGACGATCACCGTGACTGAGCCGGGCGCCAACCAGCCACCGAACGCAGTAGCTTCGGCCACGCCGACCAGTGGAACAGCCCCGCTCACGGTCAACTTCACCGGCGACCAGAGCTCAGACCCGGATGGAACGATCAGCTCCTATGACTGGGATTTCGGCGATGGGACCACGGCAACAGTCGCCAATCCGACGCATACATATAACAGCGCCGGCACTTATACCGCCGTGCTTACCGTCACCGATGATGGCGGCGCAACCGATACGGCACAGGTCGTCATCACCGTCAACGCTGCTGCAAATCAGCCGCCTACTGCAACGATCACCGAGCCTGCAGAAGGGGCAACCTTCGCTGTGGGACAAACCGTAACCTACAGCGGCACGGGCACAGACCCGGAAGACGGCGACTTGCCCGCGTCGGCATTCAGCTGGTCTGTCATCGGGCCGGACGGCAAAACCGTCGCCCTGGGCAGCGGCAGCAAGTCCGGCAGCGGTGTACCGACGTATCCGGGAGCATACACCCTGATCCTCACTGTCGAAGACAGCCAGGGTCTGACCGATGAAGACCGCGTCAATTTCACCGTAACGGCAGCGAAAATTGCCGCCAGCGAGCTGGCTGCCGCAGCCGGTGGCAAAAGCTTCATCGACGACATTCAGAGCAGTGGCTACACGCTGTTTCCGGCCTATCCCAATCCATTCAACCCGGAAACCCGCGTGCGCTTCAGTCTGGCGGAAACCGCCAGGGTTACCCTGAGCATCTACAGCGTCCTCGGCCAGGAAGTCGTACGGCTCATAGACGGCGAAAATCTGCCAGCCGGGCTGCACGATTATCGCTGGAACGGGCGTTCCGCAGATAATTCGCCGCTGCCGAGCGGGGTCTATTACATCAAACTGCACGTCCGCGATCAGGTCTCGCTGCAAAAAGTCATCATGATGAAATAGTATCTGCCCGACAGGGTAAATACACTACAAAAAAAGCCCCGGAAGCTGCCGCCCGGGGCTTTTTTTTGATATTCCTCAAATCGTGATGGTTGATTTTCAGTATGGCAACCTGGGGATCGTCTCTACAATTAAATCCGGCCCAAAACCCAGAATGTACCGCGACATTCATGTCGCGAAGTACGTCTGGTTATCCAGATAACTCAGCAAACCGGGCACGGCTCAGATACCGGCATGTGTCATTCCGGCCAGGCGCAGCGCAGTGCCGGAATCTCATCTTTTTGGCCCGTACCTGAGTCAAGGAGACTCCGATCTTCCCCTGCGGGGAAAATGGAATGACGGTTCTGGGGTAGGCATGTGCTGTTGTCACGCGGTCTGGTTGAAAAAATGCACCTGTGCTGAGTAAACTGAATACCCGGACGAAGTACGATTTATTTCGTTATTCAGCATGCTTTAGTGCGGATGGCAGTGACGCGACATAAATGTCGCGGTACGGCGAGTAGGCCCCAGGGTGTAACGCGACATTCATGTCGCGCGGAACGGGTGGCACAAAAATAAATATCGAGGCAACCTGGCCATAAATTCTCGCAATGCAATTATTGTAGATGGTAACGGTAGGGCCGACCCGCTGGTCGCCCCTCAACGACCGATGCGTGCGAGCAGTTGTTCTTTCGTCCGCTGCCAGCGCTCGTGCTTGCGCTGCATCAATTTCAGGGCACCTTCTTTGTAGCGTTTATGGTTGACCTGCATTTCATTGACCGCCGCGACGATCTGCTCAACCGAGTTATCCACATGCACGGCGCCATCGTCGAATGCTTCGCGCAACATTTTCCAGTCCGAAACGATCACCGGCGTGCCCTGATAAATGGCCTCGTAGGCACCGCGCAACATGGTGTGATCGCGCGTGGTCAGGGTCATCACCGCTCCGGCATTGCTGATCAGGCTGCCGTAGGCTTCATCGGAAAGAAACCCTGTCAGCGTGACGTTTTCCGGCTTTTTCGCTGCGATCGCCGGATCGAGGTCCTTCGGATTACCGGTCATATAAAAACGCACATCCGGCAGTTGCGCTGCAGCCTCGTAAATCGCTTCGATTGGTTCGTCGTAATTGAACGAGCAGACTACCGCGACCGTAAAGCGCCCGTTGAGGGGATAGGTCTCCGTGCCTTCGTACACGATGGGAACATCTCTGATGATGGTCGTGTGCCCGCCATTTTTTTGCACGTACTCAGCGAGGTGATCGTTGGTGACGATAGTGGTAGCCGCACGGCGGCCGAGCCAGTGCTGCAACCACTGAAAATGTTTCCAGCGCGGATGCAGAAAAGCGGCTGTGTGCGCATCGATGACAAAAGGCGTTCCGGTCAGCAGCTTGTACACGTATGCCGGCAGCACCGCGATCACCGGCGGGGACATCACAAAAACCGCGCGCGGCTTCTCACGCCACAGGATACGCATGGTCATCACGAACTGCCCGAGATATTTGAACAGAATCGTGAACGGATTTGACCCCAGCGCCCCGAGATAAACCATGTGGGATGTACCTGCCAGCTCGCGGGCGGTGTTGTCGCTGCGGCTGCAGTACTCAGCCCATGAAATATAGGTGATCTGCCCCTGGCGGGTTTCGGAAGAGCCGTTCTTTTCCTCATCCATCTTGCGCATCATACGATCTGTTCCTTGCGTGCAGGTTGCCATTCTGTATCGTGAATTTCCAGATCGACGACGATCTGATCCGGCCGCAGCAGGGCGAGAATCTGCTCGTGGTTTTTCATCCGCTTGCCCACGACGACCACTTCGGATTCAGCCAGCACCTCGCCGAGCTCGGTATGCATCAGCTCGTTGATGTGCGGCAGCACTTTTTCGATATATTCACGGTTGCGGCCAAAAAGGTTGGACAGAGAAACCTCTTCATCAAAAATCCGCAGCTTATAGCCTTTGCCGATGAGCATCTCAGCCAGGCGCACCTGGGGACTTTCGCGCAGATCATCGGTGCCGGGTTTAAAGCTCAGCCCCAGAATCGCCACGTTGCGTTTGCCGAAGCCGGTGACTTTGGCAAACGCACGCTGGATGTGCTCATCATTGCTCGGCAGCAGCGAAGAGATCAGCGGCGTGTGCAGGTCACGGTGTTTGGCGGCATAAAGCAGAGCGCGCACATCTTTGGGCAGGCAGGAGCCGCCAAAGGCATAGCCCGGCCGGAGATAGGCTTTGGAAATATTCAGGCTTTTGTCCTCGGCGAAAACCTCCATCACCCGCTGGCTGTCGATATCCAGCTCATTGCAGATCGCGCCGATTTCATTGGCAAAAGCAACCTTGAGCGCGTGGTACGCGTTGCTGGCATATTTCACCATCGAGGCAGCATCCGGCTCTGTGCGGTGCACCGGCGCTTCGAGAAAGCTGTACGCACCGGCGAGAACATCACCGCTGCGCTGATCAAACTGGCCGATGAGGGTGAACGGTGGATTCTGAAAATCCTTGATCGCCGTACTCTCGCGCAAGAATTCGGGGTTGACGCAGACGCCAAAGCCTTCACCCGCTTTCTTGCCGCTGGCATTTTCCAGCAGGGGGATGATGCGATCCTTTACAAAGCCGGGAAGCAGCGTGCTGCGCACCGCAACGACATGAAAGAAATCCACATCAGCAATCGCCGCGCCGATCTGCTCCATGACCCGATCGAGATAGTGCGTATCCAGGCTGCCATTCGCCCGGCTGGGCGTGCCGACACACACCATGGAAACATCGCTGCCGCGCACGGCTTCATCTGCGCTGTCCGTCACACGCAGCTTGCCAGCGCTGACGACCTTTTTCAGCATCTCATCCAGCCCCGGTTCGATAATCGGCGACTCCCCGCGATTGATCATCGCCAGCTTCTGTGGATTGACATCCACGCCGATCACCTCATGACCCTGGTCAGCAAAACAAGCGGCTGAAACGCAGCCGACATACCCCATTCCAAATACAGAAATCTTCATCAGGCTATCCTTAGCTGTCTATGAGTAAAAAAATTATTTCCTCTCCCCCCAAAATCCCCCTTTGAAGGGGGACAGGCCCGGCACAAAAGCCGGGCCAGGGGGATGTTCACCACACCGGCGCGGCAAAACGCCGCAAAACAAAAATCCATGCACAATCTCAACACCCGCGACCGTTCGCAACAAAGCCGCGGGACATCCCCCTGTGTCCCCCTTCAAAGGGGGAATGAATCCGTGCTCCCCAAAAAATCCCCCTTCGAAGGGGGACAGGCCCGGCGCAGAAGCCGGGCCAGGGGGATGTTCACCACACCGGCGCGGCAAAACGCCGCAAAACAAAAATCCATGCACAATCTCAACACCCGCGACCGTTCGCAACAAAGCCGCGGGACATCCCCCTGTGTCCCCCTTCAAAGGGGGAATGAACCCGTGCTCCCCCAAAAATCCCCCTTCGAAGGGGGACAGGCCCGGCACAAAAGCCGGGCCAGGGGGATGTTACCAGCACTACAGTAGCAAAACCACGCAAAACCAAAATCCAAGCACAAACTCAACACCCGCGACCGTTCGCAACAAAGCCGCGGGACATCCCCCTGTATCCCCCTTCAAAGGGGGAATGAATCCGTGCCAACTTCATTAGCCAGCACGGCAATTTCATCCTGGATCGTATCGCGAATATCCGGTTTGACGATCGATGCGACAACCTGAGCGTGATTGTCGAGTACATACTTTATTTTTTCGACCATATCCGGGATATTTTGATTTTCATAACGGATGACGCTCTCCGGCCGGGTATTGTTTTCCGAAGCAACCACCGGCACCTGCAGCGACAACGCCTCGAGCACCGAGGAACAGACACCATCCTTCACCGGCGTGCGCAGGTACATCTTCGACCGGCTCATGATGGTCAGAAACGCATCATGGTCCTGATCTCCGGCCAGCAGGACGTGTTCACCGATACCCAACTCCGCGATCAGCGCCTGAATTTCTTCCGAACCTTTTTCCGACCCCATGATGATCAACCCGAACTGCGGATGCGTTTTCACCACTTCAGCCACGGCGCGGATCATCTCTTCGATGAAAAACTCCGGGCGGAAAAAGACATAGCTGCAGATTGCCTGCGGGTGTTTTTGGAAAAATTCCTCAACCGCATCCGGGAGAGTGACTTCGTCGAACTGCAGGTACTGGCGGCTGAACGCCTGGATCGGAACGATTTTATCCGGATGGATGCCGTACCCGGCGATGGCATTTTTGACCAGATCGTTGTTGCAAATGATGTGGCGCGGAGCGGAAAAGATGAACTTATACACAAGGTTTAGCTGCGGCGCCCGGGATTGCGGAAAGTATTTTTGCAGCGGCCCGGCGTGAAAAGTGATCACCGGACGGCTGAACGTAACCAGGCTGATCATCAGCGCCAAAGTGGTGAGCACAAAGCCTTTCGGCGAATCGCCGTTCAGGTGCATGTGCACGGTAAAACCCTTCAGCCGATACTTGAATACTTTTTTCACGTAGTCCAGCCCGCTGAAAACCGGCTCAAAATCCCGGCCTGTGAGAAAGCGTCCCTTGCCGGTATTCAACACGGTACACAGATGGCCGCTCTGCTCCAGCTCGCGTTTGACGAAATAAACCCGCATCCCCCACCCTGCCCGCGGCGGCGGGTAGGATGAAATCTCCAATATCTTGATCTGTTTTTTCTGCACGTTCAGTCCTCGTTACCTCAGTCCGGTTCCGTAATCGGTTGCTGGCGGCTGCGGCCGTTTCCTCCGGCCCCTGCGCCGGCAAGCAGCACTGTGCGCGATGCGCCGTGCTGTTCACGGGTCAGTTTCGCCGGCAGCATCTCGTTTCCCGCCGCGCCGTCCGGCAGCTCAATCAGATAATGTGTTTCCCCTGCGGTGAGATGAATTTCCCGGCCGTGGCGGCGACACGCCGGCATTGCCCCATCCTTCCGGCCCGGTACATACAGCGTCAAAACAGCCGCCGGCAGCGTTGTGTCCAGAACGGCCTCTGCCACCGGCGCCGGCCGGCGGTCTCGATAGGTCGGTGAGATCCACCCCTGCGCCGGCTCTTCCCCGCCCTTGTGCACAGCCAGGCCGGGCGTGGCCTCTGCGACAGGAAAAATCAAAATATCCAGAGCAGTCGTTTTGCCCAGCACGGTAAATCCGGTGTGTTCGCCGTGCTGCTGCACTGTAGCATGTTCCGGGAAATGGAAATGCAGCCCGACCTCTCTGCGACCCGGGTTGGATTCGCCGGGAATGAGCAGGTCCCACGTCAGCCAGAAC
>DRLW01000422.1 GCA_011375275.1 Bacteroidota bacterium | reverse complement strand
TAATCACGCGGGTCCAGGGTCCACGACATTTTGAAGCCGTCTCCCAGTGTTGGCGCATATTGTGCCTGCGCTGTGTCCGGAACAAATACGGCCGTTCCGGCAAACAGGGTGAGCACAAACAAAAGCGTGATAAAGCCAGTCGCCATCTTTCTCATGTGGCGTACCTCCTTGTTTGTGTGAGTACATCTGTGAAGTGAATTGAAAAAATGACTATGAGCATCGATCCAAAAACGTGAACACAGGAGATCGATTGTTCCCGGAAATGTCGTGTCAGGCGACACGTTGTTACCAAGACGTTCGGTTGCGAAATGATCACCCCGATTGGTTCAAAGTTAACACTGCGAGTAAGGGAAGCCGGAATAACAGAAAATTTCGTTCAAGGGAGTGCTTACGTGTAACCGCATAGTTGAAAGAGATAGTTCAGCCTGATTTTTGTAAAATTTGTGAATTTTTCAGCTTCTGTCAAATTCTTGCAGGATTAATGAGTTTTTCAGGTTTACAGTGCAGCCAGTATTTTATGAGGAGAGCGTACATAATGATATTCCCGCCATTCTCCCGGCAGGTTATGGGTCGAAAAAAATCAAGTTTACAGAATAATCGAATTGAAATGAAATGCAAGTCTTTTCTAACAAAGCACTGAACCGAATTCATTTGGAAGGGCTTTTTATTTGTGCCGGCAAAAAGAAAGGGGCTTTTTCCGCAAACACTCCCCACAAGACGCCATGAACAGGAGCTCAGCAACCGTCGTTTATTCCAGACAAAACAGCGGATAGCGCGTATCTCCACTGAATCAATTTGCATCTGAGCAAAATCATCTTTAGATTCCACTCTTCGTTCAAAAGTGAGTCATCGATATATTTTATCCGGATTCCTTCCATGCCGCTGGAAATTCTCATCAAGAGCACAATCGCGGGGGTGCTGGCCAGTCTGGCGTGTGGCCTTGGTGTGCTGCCCCTTTGGGTGAAAAAACTGGATTACGACAGGTACGCCGGCCTGGGCTATGCTGTTGCGGGCGGGCTGATGTTTGCCGCCTCGGTGTATAACCTGATTTTACCCGGCTTGCAGCTCGAAACCCATTCTTTGACATGGCATGAAGTCGCACCGGTTATCTCCGGCATCCTGCTCGGTGCGCTGTTCATGTCGATGACCGACACCTATCTTTCGGAAGAACGGCTGGAGCAGAAAAACTGGGCGCGCTTTGGCACGCGCGGGCAAATCCTGATTTTTCTGGCCATGGCGATTCACAGCATTCCTGAGGGCGTTGCTGTCGGTGTCGGCTATGCTTCGGAAACGGTTTACGAAACGCACCTCGGTACCTATATTGCCGTGGCCATCGGCATCCACAATATCCCCGAGGGCCTGGCTGTCGGGATTCCCCTGCGTTCCGCCGGCGCATCCCTGAACCGCGCATTCTGGATGGCTGTTCTCACCAGCGTGCCGCAACCGGTAGCAGCAATTCCGGCAGGTATGGCATCGTGGTTTTTCCAGCCCCTTATGCCCATACTCATGGGGTTTGCTGCCGGAGCGATGATCTTTCTGGTGTTACTGGAAATCATCCCCGCTGCTCTGAAGAGCGAAACCCAGCCGCGCATAGCCTGGGCTTTTACCATCGGCTTCTGCCTGATGATTCTGGTTCAGATTCTGATCTGAGCCGTGAGTACTATTCGCGCCGCCACAGATAGGCACAAACAGGCATCTCCGGCTTCTCTTTCTCCGGGCTTTTGCCCATGCTGAGCCAGAGTATCCCGTTCGCCCGACGTTACAAAGGTAATGCTGTAATTTGTGAATCAAGCGGGATACAGTTCAGCCTATCTGTTTTGCCATACAGTTTACAGGACAACTTCGAACAGACGAGGACATCGTGTTCACTTTCTTTCAATGGGCTCTTGTTGTGGTTTATGGAATCGCCGGGTACTACTATCTGAACGTTTTCCAGCAGAACCGCAGCACAGACCGCAAAGTTGCAGGCAACTGGCTGGCAGCAGCCATCCTGGTACATGCCGCGCTGTTTGCCTATCTCGGATTTACCCTGGGGCGCATCCCGGTGGCGACCCTGGGGGAAACCCTGAGTACCCTGGTACTGATGACCGCATGTATTTACTGGGTGTTGGAAAAACGCGTCGCCGACCACTCCATGGGTGCGTTCATCGTGCCGCTGTTGATCATCCTGCTCATTGTCGATAATTTTATCTTACAGCAGCACGAAGTCATGGCTGAGGTATTGCATGACGTCAAATTTGAAATTCACGTTCTCAGCCTGCTGCTCGCCTATGGTGCTTTCACCCTGTCGTTCATCGCCAGTGTCCTGCAGATTCTGTTAGCGCGCCAGCTCGAAAACCTGAACATGGGCGTCTTTTACCGCCGCCTGCCCTCGATCGCTTTTTTCGAAAAGATCAGCAATCACGCGGTCGATATCGGGCTGGTTTTCGTAACGATCGGTTTTTTCCTGGGCCTGTACAATGCCCGCCAGGTGTGGGACCTGAATGCTCTGCTCAGCGAGCCGAAAATCGACGCCACCATTCTGATCTGGCTTGTCTATGCCCTGCATTTCGGAGGCCGGCGTTTTGCCGGCTGGCGGGGACAGCGCGCTGCTGTCTTGTCGATCATCGGCTACGCGCTGCTGCTGTTTTCCATGCTGATCATTTCGTTATTCTTTGTCACTGTACATAATTTCAAATAGCCCACAGCCCGCACATGCAGATTTATTCCTACGAGTACACGCTCAACAACGCCGCTGATGATAAGCCGGTTTTCGATGAGAAAAAGCAGGCTTATCTGCGCGAGCATATTCTGGCCAGCGAGTGGCTGGTGCTGCGCGATGCCGGTTTTTGCGAGCTCTTTCTCTTTGCGGAAAGCAGCGATCTGCCGGCTGACATGGGCGCGGTTCTGCAAAAATGCGCCCTGCTTCCGGAAAACCTGGAGTTCAGCGAACAGAAGCGCAGCGGCCGCGAGGCCATCGAGCGATTTCTGCACATGGTCGCAGGGCTGAATACCCATCCCACCGGCAGACAGTACAGCAACATGATCCGCGCTGTGTTCAATCAGCCCGGCGGGAAATCGTCGCCGGGACCGGTGTTCAACCGCTTGTTTCAAAAGGGCATCTGGCTGCATGAAAAAATCCGGCTCGAAACCGATTACTTCCGTTTCGCCCTGGACGAAAAAGCCATTCTGCAGGAGCTGGCTGAAAAAATATGGGGGGAGCTGAACACCATCTCCATCCACGTCATCGGCTGGACGATCGAGACCAACGCAATTCTCGACATGCTGCACAAGGCAGGCTGCCGGCGCTTTGTCTTTTTTTGCGACAGCAAAGCGCGTACAACTGCCCTGACTCAGACCTACGGCGGCGAGAACCGCGATGCGTTTACCCACGTCGAGCCGGAGGCTGACATGCTGCTGATCTTCAAACCTTCAGGTGATGATGCTCTGCCGGACAAGAAGATGCTCGCAGAGCGCATGAGCAGCCGCAATAACGCCCCGCTGCTGGTTGTCGATTGGACGGATTCGATCGCAACACTGAAACAGATACACAAGCTCTACAATGTATTCGCCTATTCGCGATCCGAGCTGAGCCGCAGCGTCGAGCAAAACCGGGAGACACAGCACGACATGCTGCAACTGATCGGTTCCTGGGTACATGAAGAGATCGTCGATTTCGACGAATGGCTGCGCAGCGATTCGCGCCATGAGTTCGCCGGCATGATCGGCTCGACACCGGCGATGCAGAAAATTTTCGAGCTGATCTCACGCATCGCGCAAACGAACATCACCGTTCTCATCGACGGTGAAAGCGGCACAGGCAAGGAACTCGTCGCCCGGGCAATCCACACTTTGAGCCGGCGGGCACAAAAGCCCTTCGTGGTCGTCAACTGCGGTGCCATCCCCGAAAATCTGCTCGAAAGCGAACTGTTCGGCCATGCGCGCGGCGCCTTCACCGGAGCTGTGAAGGAGAAAAAAGGCCTGTTCGAAATCGCCAACCACGGCACACTGCTGCTGGATGAAGTCGCCGAACTGCCGCTCTCTCTGCAGGTCAAGCTGCTGCGCTTTCTGCAGGGCAATGAGATCAAGCCGGTGGGCAGCAACCAGACCCTCAAGCTCGACGTGCGTGTGATCGCTGCAACCAACAAGGACCTGGCGCAGATGGTCGAGAAAGGCTGCTTCCGCAGCGACCTGTACTACCGCCTGAACGTCCTGCAGCTCACCCTGCCCGCCCTGCGCGATCGCAAGGAAGACATCATCCCCCTGACTGTACACTTTCTGCGCCGGTTTTCCCGCCAGGTTTGCAAAGATATCGAGGAAATTTCCGAAGAAGCCCGCAGAGCACTGATCAGCTACCCCTGGCCCGGCAATATCCGCGAGCTCGAAAATGTCATCGAACGCGCTGTGGCCCTGAGCACTGGCAACATGCTCTCGATCTACGACCTGCCCGAGCACGTGCAAAACAGCCTGCACAACTATCTGCCCGCCCAACACACCCGCAACAGCCGTCTGACTCTGAAAGAAATGGAACGGGACTACATCCTCGAAACCCTTAACCTGTGTGACTGGGACTATGAGCTCGCCTGCAAACAGCTCGGCATCGGCCGTACCACCCTCTGGCGCAAGCTCAAGGAGTACGGTGTTGAGGGCGGGAGGAAAAAATAGCACGGGTTACCGCCACATTTATGTCGCGGCTCGGACATCTCTTTCCCCGGAGGATGCAACTTCGAATCTGTGCCACGCGACATGAATGTCGCGTTACAACTCGTCCTTTCCCGTACCGCGACATTTATGTCGCGCCTCTGCCATCTCCTCCCCAGGAGGATTTACCTCGAATCCGTGCCACGCGACATGAATGTCGCGCTACAACTCGTCCTTCCCCCCGTACCGTCATATGAATGTCGCGGTACAGCCTGGGCTTTTCCCGGATTCAGAGCGCCCGGCGCAGAAAAGCCTCCAGACCCTTCACAACGGCCTCTGCAACGCGCCGTCTGTACTCACCATTGAGAATGTACATCTCTTCAAGCGGATGCATGATAAATGCCGGTTCCAGCAGGATGGCCGGCATGGCGGTCTGGCGGCAGACATACAAACTCTGGTAGGTCACGCCGTAGTTGGGCAGCGGCGTAATTTTTCGCAGGTAATCGTTGACATAAGTGGCGGGTAAATAGCTCTGGCTGGTATAATAATACACGCCGGAGCCTCGCAGCGGGAACGGATTGATGCCATCAGGGAGGGAGTTGAAATGCATGCTGATGAAGAGATGCGCGCCGGCAGCATCAGCGATGAGCGTGCGTGCGGCGAGAGTCACGCCTGCCGTGTCGTTTCTCGTCACCATCACGGTCGCCCCTTTTTCCTCGAGAAGCTTTTTCAGAAGACGGGTGTACTCCGGCGTAACCACCTTTTCCGAGGAACCCGTCGGGCCGGTTGCCCCCTCGTCCGGAGAATGGCCCGGATCGAGACAGATCAACAACCCCTCAAAGGGTAATTCCGGGTTAAAGCGCTGCACAGGAGGTTTGCGGATTTCAAGGATGAGATCGGTGTTGTCATAATAGACGCGATAGCCCCACTGTTGCTTCATATTCAGCCGGATGGTGTATTCATATTCGTCCTCTGCCATGCGGCGGCCGCGGATTTCGTGCAATATCGGATCACTGAAATCCTGGCGGAGCATGTCCGGCAGTTCGGCCGTGCCGTACAACCGCAGGCGCAGTTGTTGCGGTCTGCGAGTCTGCAGCACTGTTACAGCAAGGCGCCGCTGCAGAAAAATGCGCAGGCGCACCAGGTCGGGTTCGCTTTCGCTGCGCGCCAGAACAGCGGTCGCGGGTTTTGGTGGTTCCAGCGAATCAAGCGGAGAAAAAGCAGTAGCCGGAATCCAGAAGCGGCTCTTTGCCGACACAGAGACGTGCAACGAATTGCCGTCGCGCGCTTTTTTTCTCACCAGCGCGCCTTGTGGTACAATCAGAATCTGCCCGCGCTTCCTGCCCGGCAGGCCGCTGCGCACCTCGCTGTCGATCCTGCCCCAGTACTCCCGGGCCGGATTGAGAACACGCAAACGCGCCGGCGGCATGAGGCGAACGCTGTCCGCCGGGTCAGATGATAAGGT
>DRLW01000421.1 GCA_011375275.1 Bacteroidota bacterium | reverse complement strand
ATAAACCGAAGGCATGCCTGTCCTTTCTGTTTTTTTGGGGGGGAATAGCGGCCCGGATCCCCCTGCCCCCCTACTGCGCCGGCTCATACGCCAGAACCGGGGCCAGCCATTTTTCCACCTCGGCAACCGGCAGGCCTTTGCGGGCGCTGTACTCCTCCACCTGATCACGGCCGATTTTACCGAGAGAAAAATAGCGCGCCTGCGGATGCGCGAAATAGATGCCGCATACCGAGGCAGCGGGTCGCATGGCCAGGGACTCCGTCAATGTAACACCGGTGTGCTGTTCTGCGGAGAGAAGACGAAACAAGGTCTTTTTTTCGGTGTGATCGGGCTGGGCAGGATAACCCGGCGCGGGACGGATGCCCTGATATTTTTCGCGGATCAGCGCCGCGTTGTCTAAATTTTCCTGTTCAGCATATCCCCACAACTCACGGCGCACGCGCTCGTGCAGATACTCGGCAAAGGCCTCGGCCAGCCGGTCTGCCAGCGCTTTGGCCATGATGGCGTTGTAATCGTCGTGCTGCGCTTCGAACTCTGCCACCAGCTCGCTGAGACCGAGCCCGGCAGTGACCACGAATGCACCGATGTGGTCAGGCACGCCGCTGTCAGCCGGAGCGATGTAGTCAGCCAGCGCGCGGTTGGGATGACCACCGGTCTTGGCCGTCTGCTGGCGTAACGTGTGCAGCGTGGCCAGCGGCCGTTCGCGCCGCGTATCTTCGAACAGCAGGATATCATCCCCCTGCGCAGCAGCGGGAAACAGCCCGGCAACACCGCGTGCCTGCAACACCTTCTCATCGATGAGACGATCGAGCAGGACGTTGGCATCATCGAACAGCGTGCGCGCTTCCGCGCCGACATCGGGCCTGGCGAAAATTTCGGGATATTTGCCCTTCAGCTCCCATGTGCTGAAAAACGGCGTCCAGTCGATGTATTCGCGCAGCACCTGCAGGGGCACCTCGACGGGCGTGATGCCGGGCGTGCGCGGCGGCGGCGCCACCTGCTGCAGGTCCAACCGCAGCCTGTTTTCACGCGCGGCGCTCAGGGAGATGAGATTTTTCTGCTTTTGCCGCTCGCCGTAACTGCTGCGCAGCGCATCGTATTCCCGGCGTACTTCCTGCGCGTAGCGCTCGCGCACCGCGGGCATGAGCAAATTGTTGACCACTGTAACGCTGCGCGAGGCATCGAGCACGTGGATGGTGGTGCCGGAGTAGTTGGGCGCAATCTTCACCGCAGTGTGGATGCGCGAGGTAGTCGCTCCGCCGATGAGCAGCGGTTTGTCGAACTGCAGCCGCTCCATCTCGCGCGCAACGTGCACCATTTCGTCGAGGGAGGGTGTGATCAGCCCGCTCAGGCCGATGATATCAGCCTCGTGCTCGCGCGCCTGCTGCAAAATCGTCTCGCTGGTGACCATCACACCGAGGTCGATGATCTCAAAATTGTTGCAGCCCAGCACCACACCGACGATGTTCTTGCCGATATCGTGCACATCGCCCTTCACTGTGGCGAGCAGCACTTTGCCGCGCGGCCCCGAGGCCTCGGACTGCTTTTTCTCCTCCTCGATGTACGGGATCAGCCAGGCCACGGCTTTTTTCATCACCCGCGCGCTTTTCACCACCTGCGGCAGAAACATCTTGCCGCTGCCGAACAGGTCGCCGACGATATTCATGCCATCCATCAGCGGGCCTTCGATGATCTCGAGGGAGGTGGCGAATTTCTGCCGCGCTTCCTCCGTATCCTGCTCGATAAACTCGACGATGCCCTTGACCAGCGCATGTTTCAGACGCTCCTCCACCGGTGCGTTACGCCACGCCAGTTGCTTTTTTTCAACCGTGGAATCGGACTTGATCTTTTCCGCGTACGCCACCAGCCGTTCCGTGGCATCCGGCCGCCGGTTGAGCAGCACGTCCTCCACCAGTTCGAGCAGGTCTTTGGGAATTTCCTCGTACACCTCCAGTTGCCCGGCGTTGACGATGCCCATGTCCAGCCCGGCCTGAATGGCGTGATACAGAAAGGCGGAGTGCATGGCCTCACGCACGCGGTCGTTGCCGCGGAAGGAAAAGGAAATATTGCTGATGCCGCCGCTGACACGCGCGCCGGGCAGATTATGCTTGATCCACTGCGTCGCGCGGATGAAATCCACGGCGTAGTTGTTGTGCTCCTCGATGCCCGTGGCCACGGTGAGCACATTGGGGTCAAAAATGATGTCTTCTTTCGGGAATCCCACCTCCTCGGTGAGAATGCGATAGGCGCGGCTGCACACTTCGATCTTGCGCTCAAAGGAGTCTGCCTGCCCCTGCTCGTCAAAGGCCATGACGATCACTGCGGCGCCGTACTGCTGAATTTTGCGCGCGCGTTCGCGAAAGGCCTGCTCGCCCTCTTTCAGGCTGATGCTGTTGACCACGCTCTTCCCCTGCGTGCACCTCAGCCCGGCCTCGATCACCGACCACTTCGAGGAATCGATCATCACCGGCACGCGCGCGATATCCGGCTCCGTGGCCACCAAATTGAGAAAACGCGTCATCGCCTGCTCAGAGTCGAGCATGCCCTCATCCATGTTGACGTCGATCATCTGCGCGCCGTTCTCCACCTGCTGCAACGCTACCGACAGGGCCTCTTCGTACTTGTCTTCGACGATCAAACGCGCGAAGCGACGCGAGCCTGCGACGTTGGTGCGCTCGCCGATGTTGACAAAATTGGTCTCCGGCCGGATGATGAGTGGTTCGAGGCCGCTGAGCATCATCCACGGCTTTTTTTCCGACGGCGTGCGCGGCGGGTGCTGTGCCGCCACCTCGGCGATGGCGCGGATGTGCTCCGGCGTCGTGCCGCAGCAGCCGCCGACGATGTTGACAAAACCGCTGCGGGCATACTCATCCAGTTGCGCGGCCATGTCTGCCGCCGCCTCGTCATAGCCGCCAAACTCGTTGGGCAGCCCGGCGTTGGGGTACAGACTCACAGGCACGGTGGCGATATCCGACAGCGCCTCGATGAAGGGGCGCATCTGCGCCGAACCCAGGGCGCAGTTCAGGCCGACGCTGAGCAGGTTGCGCGTGTGCGAAACGGAAATCCAGAACGCCTCGGTGGTCTGGCCCGAGAGGGTGCGGCCGCTCAGGTCGGTGATGGTGCCGGAGATCATCACCGGCACGGCATCGCCGCGCTCGTGGCACAGCTCGCTGATGGCAAACAGGGCGGCCTTGGCATTCAGGGTGTCGAAGATGGTTTCGACCAGCAGGATATCCACGCCGCCGTCGAGCAGACCGCGGGCCTGTTCGCGGTACGCCGCGGCCATCTCGTCGAAGGTCACGGCGCGGAAGCCGGGATCGTTGACATCCGGAGAGACGGACAGGGTTTTGCTGGTGGGGCCGAGGGCGCCGGCGACAAAACGCGGCTTGTCCGGCGTTCGCGCGCTGACGGCGTCTGCTGCGGCGCGGGCCAGACGCGCGGCCTCGAGGTTGATCTCATACACGAGGTCTTCGAGATGATAATCCGCCTGCGATATCGAGGTGGCGTTGAAGGTGTTGGTCTCGATGATATCTGCGCCGGCCTCTAAAAACTTGTGGTGAATTTCGCTGACGATCTGCGGCTGGGTCAGGCAGAGCAGGTCGTTGTCACCCTTGAGGTCGTGCCCGAAATCGCGAAAACGCTCACCGCGATAGTCAGCCTCGCCGAGGCGGTAGCTCTGAATCATGGTGCCGGTGGCGCCGTCCATGACCAGAATGCGCTCGCGCAGCAGGGCCTGCAGGTGTTTTCCTGTTCGGTTCATCGTGGATTACCGTAACCGTATGAATAAAGTAAAATGATGTCGTATTTTTCTGGTTATCCAGTTAACTCAGCACGGTTGCATTTTTTCAACCAGATGGCGTGACAACAGCATGTGCCTACCCCAGAATCGTCATTCCGGTTTCCCCGCAGGGGAAGACCGGAATCTCCCGGTCTCAGGCACGTGCCTGAAAAGATAGGACTCCGGCACTGCGCTTCGCCCGGACGGAATGACAGATGTCGATGTCCGGATCAGCCCCGCTCAACTGAATTAACTGGATACCCTGGCGGTCGGACGGATGCGCTAAAACTTCCTCAGCATAACCGCTTCACCGCGCAAACCTTGAATATAGGTACATCAGGGATGAAAATAAATGCTTTTGCCGTTTCTGTCGGAAATTTTATTTCCCCGAGATATTATTTTGCAGGAGGGCCGTAGAGACGCCCCACCGTTGCCGCAAGGAAACTTATGAGGAGCTGCTCGTGAAACTCCGTTCACTGAAACGGCATCAGGACACCGTTCTGCTGCTGGTGTCCAAATCCGGTTTAGTGAAAGCCCTGCACGATGTCAACGATGCCCGACTCGTTCTGTTGGATTTGCGGGATTGGGGGTTGTAGAGACGCCCTGATGGGTTGTTGGAGTAATTTTACTTGCAGATAAATAAAATATGTATGATCTTTTTCGTGTAAAGGCGGCAATGCCGATATTTTAAAACAGGGGAGAAGGCCATCACAACTCAGACCATACACACATACACAGGGAGGCAGAGCGTGCTTAATAAGCTCTCTCACGTATTCAACAGAAGCAAGCGCCGCTTACATTTTGATACCTTTATCGATGCTATGGGAGAAATGTTGGCTTCGTGGGAAATTCCTGAAGAGCCCTATGAAGACGGTTTTAAAAAAGATGCGGAGAATATCCGAAGCTATTTTCAGACCGTAGAGTATGATCTCCACAATGCGCTTGAGCGGTTTAAACGTGATTTAAAAACAGAACATGGTCAACAAATTGAGATGGACTTTGGCATAGAACAGAATAAAACTACGCCGGAGAAAAGGGGAAAAGCATCTGTCCATGGCT
>DRLW01000420.1 GCA_011375275.1 Bacteroidota bacterium | reverse complement strand
TGCAGGTTGCGTCAGCGGTATTCAGGACATGGGAGCGGCCGGCATAACCTGCTCCACCAGCGAAATGAGCGGTGCCGGTGATTCGGGCATGGAGATCGATCTCGATAAAGTGCCTCTGCGCGAGGAAAATATGCATGCCTACGAGATTCTGCTCTCTGAGTCGCAGGAGCGCATGCTGGTGGTCGCGGTGCCGGGAAAAGAGGACACCATCCGTGAAATCTGTGAACGATGGGACCTGTACGTCGCTGAAATCGGTGTCGTGACCAAGGAGCACAAGCATGTGCGTTACTATTGGCAGGGCAAAAAAATGGCGGATGTACCTGCGCACGCCCTGGTTCTCGGTGGGGGCGCGCCGCAATATGTGCGTGAAACAAAGCGCCCGACCTGGCTCGATGAGCTGAACCGGTTTGACGTCTCTGATTTGCCTGATCCCGGAAACTATGCTGAGCTTTTGCTGCGCCTGCTGTCGCGACCCAACATTGCTGACAAAGCGTGGGTGTACGAACAGTATGACCAGAGCGTGCGCACCAATACCGTGCTGGGCCCCGGCTCGGATGCCGCAGTTGTTCGCATCAAAGGCACGGATAAGGCTCTGGCGATGAGTACGGACTGCAATGGCCGCTATGTCTATCTCAATCCACGCCGGGGAGCAGCGATTGCTGTTGCCGAGGCAGCGCGCAATGTCGTCTGCACAGGAGCAGAGCCCGTGGGCATCACAAACTGTCTGAACTTCGGCAACCCCTATAAGCCGGAAATGTACTGGCAGTTTGCCGAAGCGATTGCCGGTATGGGCGAAGCCTGTCGCGCCCTGAAAACCCCGGTTACAGGCGGTAATGTCAGCTTTTACAACGAAAATCCGGACGGTGCTGTGTACCCGACGCCTACGATCGGCATGCTCGGCGTCATCGATGATCTCGCACATATTACGCGCAGTCATTTCAGGTCAGAGGGCGATGCTGTCGTTCTCCTGGGTAACCGGCGCGAGGAAGTGGGGGGCAGTGAATATCTGGCAGCAGTTCATGGAAAAGTCGCCGGCGAGTGCCCGCAGCTCGATCTTGACGAGGAAGTGGCTCTGCAGCGCGCCTGCCGCGTTGCCATCGAACACCAGTTGCTGAACTCCGCACACGATCTCTCTGATGGCGGGCTGGCCGTCGCTCTCGCGGAATGCTGTATCGGTGATCGCGAGAATACCATCGGAGCGCATATCAAACTCACGGGCTGGCAGCGCGCGGATTTTGCCCTGTTCGGTGAAAGCCAGTCGCGCATTCTCGTCTCCCTGCCTCAGGATCATCTCGACGACCTGCGGCATGTGTGCTCAGAGCATGGTGTGCCCATGGAAGTGCTCGGAGAAGTGGGGGGTGAAGCGTTGACGATCGACGGTCTGCTCAGTTGCCCGCTTGCTGAGCTCGAACAGGCGTACTACAACAGTCTGCCGGAGCAGATGGCGGAAGTGGCAGAGCAGTGAGGCAGAAAAAACTTGCCGCACCAGCGAATGTTTTGTATATAGTCGGGTAGTTGGTGTGGATCGCAGGCACCCGGAAGAGCGATACCTCACGCCTTGTTATGTGGGTATCCGGCCTGTAAACCACGGGTTGCTTTTCTTCACGGTTTCCGGGGCCGTAGCGGAACTCGCAAGAGTTCCGGCCTTGTGTGCGCCCGAAGTGTTGCCACTTCGGCTACATTTCTCCCTTAACCGCATTCGGGACGGTGGAAGGGAGGGGACTGAAGCAAGAAGGGGTTCGCCGGACGGATACTTATTCTATGGGGTGTAAAAAAAGGGGGACTGACGTCACGGATGCAGTTCATGATGTTGTCGTCAGTCCCTTCTTTGCGGTTCTCCGTGATGTTGTGCGGAGGTGTCGTGCGTGGAGAACAGTCTGGTAAGGTTATCGATGCCTGGCCACAATACTTGAGGGTATTGCGGTTTTCAGTTCTCGGCGTGCGTCCCTGCCCTGACTGTCCTGTTCGTCCCGCCGGAGTGATGTTGGCACCTGCATAACCACCGGCCTTTCTGTTAGCAAATCGAATGCCATATTCCTACCCGACCTAAGCTTTTGAAAATCAATGTACCGTATTTTCACCCTCCGAAAAGTGGCCGCTATTCGTCTCACCGATGTGTTTGAAATCAGCCCGTATGTCCGGATTCCGCGCATGCATGGCAGTCCTTTGTCTTACCTGGCCTGTATTTATTCTGCTGTATTCATGGAGAAAGCGGGCAGAGTGGAAAACGCGTTTTGAGCCTGCATCTTTATCGGTCTGCGGTTTTTCAGGCATGGGTGCGTGGCTCAGCATGGCGAACAGGGCATGTAAGAACGCGGCTGTCTGAAATAAACGGCAAGAGGACAAATCTGCGCGCGCGGGCGATCCGTGAAAACGGAATTTTATTTGCTGCACAGGATGAAAGAATTTAAGCAGACGTGATTGTTTGACGCTATATCTACTGTATGTTCCACGCCTGAAGTGCAATTTTTATGCGGTGCCGATACAGCATCGCATCTGATTATGTATCAATCAGTTAAAGCCGTTTTATTCTGATTATCCGCAGGTAGATACCGGCATCTGGCATTCCGGCCAGGCGCAGCGCCGTGCCGGAATCTCATCTTTTCAGGCAGGTGCCAGAGTCCGGGAGATTCCGGTCTTCCCCTGCGGGGAAACCGGAATGACGGTTCTGGTGCAGGCACATGCTGTGGTCAGGCAGTCTGGTTAAAAAAACGCAGCCGTGCTGTGTTGACCGGATGCCCTGACCGTTTTGTCAACAGGCGTTTTTTCAGTCACCCCGACTCTCCTTGCGTACAGCACAATTTGTCAAAAAATCGGGTTGAAAACTCTCGCAGATACAAAAGTGTAAGCTCTGTTCTCACAACAGGACAACCGGACAAAGGAATTGAAGCATGAAAAAATGGATTTTTGCCGGCCTGATCGCAGCCGTGTTTT
>DRLW01000419.1 GCA_011375275.1 Bacteroidota bacterium | reverse complement strand
CGATATCGTGCGTGGCCAGGCCGCGGTTGATGGCCATGGGTGTGCTCAGGCTGAGTTGCTGCTCTTCATTCACACCCGCGATGGTCAGGGGAGTGATTTTATGGAAATGCCGGTAGAACCTGCCGTTGAAAAGCAGGGCGTTGGCACGTTGTCGCAGGTCGCTGGCAAAGCCGCGCCATGTGTCTGCCTTATGCTGCTCACCGGCATGCTCCAGCAGTGTGGCGAGCAGCCCGGCAGCTTCGTAAATGCCGCTGTTGTCGCCGTGAAAAATTCCCCAGTACGTGTGTTCAGTGATCTGAAAGTTGAGCCAGTCATGCCGGCCGGCGGTGTAGTCGAAATCCCACGTGTCGATGGTGTAGGGCCGTTTGACCAGACCGAGGTGATCATCCCAGCGCAGAGGGTGGGAGGTGGCATAGAGCAGCGCACGTTCGAGAGCAGGAAGGAGTGCATGCAGGCGTGCGTGTTCTCCGCTGGCGCGCCAGCTCAGAAAGGCTGCTTTGATAAAACGGAACTCGACATCCGCCTCGACGGGTACGCGCACCCAGCGCTCCCAGTTTTCCTTTTCCGGCGAATGGCGCAGCGGCTGCACCATGACAAAATCGAAAATGCGGCCGTTGGCAGACTGATGTTCCGCGAAAGCCTCGATCGCGCTGAAAACATCGGGCTCAAAATAGATGCCGCCGCGCAGCATATCCGAGTGGTCGCGAATCCACAGCGAGGGACTGTCCGGCGAGCGAAAACCGCGAACCTGCTTGCCGTCGATCTGCAGTGAGATAATGTCCTGCGCCAGAAACGCCTCGATCTGCTCGCTCAAGCGTTGCCAGCGCCCGGAAGGCGTTCGTACTGTCAGCATGATGGGCTACCCCGGTTGTTGTGTAGAGGGTCGCAGCGTTCCGCAAAGGTCAGGAAACTGTACCTTCAGGGACACTGTGAGTCTGCTCAAAGCTGCTTTACCGTGTCCCGCAGGCAGGAAAAACAACTGCCGGCACGCCTGAGTTGTTTCTGGCCTGCAAGTTGCGAAACGTCGCGGCGTCGTGCAAATCATTCCGGATCAGGTCTCCGGGACGACACAATGTTCAGAAAATAATGAATCACAAACTATTTGTTGCACTGTGTATCTGCGTCATATTGCGGACGTGGAGTGGCGCAGAGGTAAAACCAGAAACGAGGAGGTTACCATGTCACGATTCAAACATTTCACAGGGAAACTGATCGCCGCAGCTCTACTGCTGTTATTTGCCGGATCGGCTGCAGGCTGTGCTCATCATCGTCCGGCGCGGGTGCATCACGCGCGTGGAACCGTGGTTGTGGTCAAAAAGGGGCACGTGCACTCAGCGCGCTGCGGGCACTATCGGCACAATGGCCGCTGGTACTACATCAAAGGACATGTGCACGGGGCCAGGTGCGGGCATAAGAAAGTCAACGGTGTCTGGGTCGTTCGACTCTAAACAGCCGGCGTGACACCGCGGGGGCGGTGTCACGAGAGCTTGTTTGTAATGAGTGCCGGCGTCACGCCGCAGGGGCGGTGTGGCGAAATGGATGTAAGGGAGCGGTGTGACGAGATGTAATCCGCTCGCGCACCGGGCTCCCTGCACGCTTCGTGTTGTTATTTCCGCAGGGTTCGCTCAAACAGCTTCAGTATTCTCCTGTATTCATCCGTCCAGGAGCTCGGCTCGCGAAAGCCGTGCCCTTCAAGGGGATAAATCGCCACCTCCCAGTTTTCTTTTTCCAGCTCGATCAACCGCTGTACCACGCGCACGACATCCTGAAAATGCACATTGGTATCGATCATGCCGACGCAGATGAGCAGATGTCCCTGCAGGCCCTCTGCGTGATAGATCGGGCTGCTGCGCCGGTAGGCGAGGGTATCGGCCTGGGGAATGTTGAGAATGTTCGAGGTGTAGCCATGGTTGTAATGCGCCCAGTCTGAGACAGGCCGCAGGGCGGCACCGCTGGCAAAAACACCGGGCCTGGTAAACAGGGCCATGAAGGTGATGAATCCACCGTACGAGCCGCCGTAGATGCCGATGCGCTGCGGATCGATGCCATGCTCCTGCACCAGCCATCTGGCCCCGTCGATCTGATCATCGAGGTCTTTGCCGCCCATGAAGCGGTAGATCGCCGTACGCCAGTCGCGGCCATAGCCTGCACTGCCACGGTAGTCGATATCGAGCACAGTATAGCCGAGATCAGCGAGCAGGTTGTGGAACATGTATTCGCGAAAATAGCTGGACCACCATTTGTGCGCGTTCTGCAGATAACCGGCGCCGTGCACGAAAATGACAGCAGCACCGTTGGGCTTTTGTGGTTTGTACAAACGGGCATAAGGTTTCGCGCCGTCTTCAGCCGGGATGCGCACGATCTCGGGCACCCGCCAGTTATAACTCCGCCATTTTTCCGTGGTCGAATGGGTCAGGCGTTTGGCACGAGCACCCGGCTCAGTTTTTTGCACATACAGCTCCCACGGCCTGTTGCTGTACGAGTTGCGGATCAGCAGGTGTTTGCCAGTGGGGGAAAGCCGCGCATCGTTGCGCCCCGGAAGGCTGGTGAGTTTTTGCATGGCACCGCCTTTCAGCGGCAGGCGATAATAGTGGCGTTCTCCCGGATGCTCCCGGTTAGCGCTGAAGTACCAGTATTTTTTGTCGCGCGAGATCACCGGCGAGTAAATTTCGAACTCACCTGAGGTCAGGGCGCGGGTCTTTTGCTTTTTCAGGTCATAGACATAGAGATGGCTGTAGCCACTGGCCTCGCTGCAGAACCAGACGCCGCTGTCATCCGGCAGCCAGCCTACGGAACCGGGCCACCAGCGCCCGCCGATGTTCGGGCCGCCGATCCAGGCTTCATCATACTGGTGCTCGAAACTGGTCAGTGCGCCTGTTGCAGGATCGAGAAAAGCCAGCCAGCGATCTTTATTGTCCATGCTGGCCGCAACCACGAACGCTTTGTCTCCGGCATGATTCCAGAAAGGCCCGTGGAAGCGTACCTGCCGGGCTTTTTTCTTGCCCTTTTTCTTCCCGGCTGTTTTGCCGGTATCGCTGACCGTGGTGTAGGGCCGGATGGTGAAAATCTCCGGCAGATCATCGGGTTTGACGGTGAACAGAGTGTCTGCCTGAAGGTCCACGATCATCAGTTTTGTCTTCGCCTGTTTGCCGCCCACCTTGCTGCGGGAGGGAATAT
>DRLW01000418.1 GCA_011375275.1 Bacteroidota bacterium | reverse complement strand
GTTGAGATTGCTCTGCTTTCTCCGGTTCCTGTCGTGTTGGTGCTGTCCCTGTCTCTTCCCGGGTTTGTGGCTGCGGCCGGGTTTCCTCTTCCTGCTCCTCCGGAATGAAAATGGTATCACTCTTTTCAAATTCAGGTTCGAGGTTGCCGACCAGAATAGTCCGTTCGAGAAACTGCTCAAACTCTGTCAGTGACCATCCGGGTTTGTTCTGCATCTCTTTCTTGAACGCCGGCGCGTAGTCTTGCAGATCGCGCTCTTTGATCATGCCATAAAGAATCTGTGCAGATATCTGCTCCTTCTCCCGGCCGGTTATTTCCTGATACAAATGCTGTAAACGGTTCAAATCATTCATCAGCGCTGTGATGGGCTGCTCGCCATAGAGGGATTGAAAAACTTCTTTCATGATCGCGTCGAAATGTTCACGCGTGATCACGTCAACGGTCTCGGCTTCGAGAAACTCCTGCAGTGTTCTCACTGTGAGCAAATCATCACCAAGCCCTCTGATGATGGCAAGAACATCTTCACGGCGGCGTTCGCTGCTTTTTTGAAAGAGAATAGATTTTATGGTGAGCTTCGGGCGGGTGATGACGTCAAATGCGAGGTTGATGCTGAACGAAATCGCTTTGCGGACTTCTTCTGCTTTAAACTGCACTTTTTCGATCAGCAGATCGCGCAGTGTGCTGAGCTGCTTTTTGATCTGTGCATCGGAAAAATCAAAGCGCTCGCTCTGTATCAGGCTCAGCGGTCTTTCTTTTTTGAAAATATGCGTCGCCTGATTTTGTAGTGATACGTGCAAAACTTCCGGCACGTTGTGTTTTTTCAGTTCGCTGAGGGTCAGGTTTTCCTGACCTGTGATGATTTTCTCTTCTAAGACCTGGGCTAATTTTTTCTTTTCCTGTTGCCAGATACTGATTTGCATGGTGCACCCTTCTCTTCCTCTAACCGCGTAACCCGGTGTTGTCTGTGTCCCGTTGTGGGGCGCTTGTCAGGCTTCAAAGCTCTGTTTTCGTGCTTTTGCCACCTGGAAGATGGCTCTATCCCTCGTGCTCCGAAGCCTTTTCCTCTTCTTCTTCACCATTCGAATAAACCAGTGCTACGTCGCTGACGCGATCTGCATCATCGAGTCGTATTAATTTAACTCCTTGTGTATTTCGGCTGATAATACTGACTTCGTTAACATGCTGGCGGATTACGATCCCCATCTCTGTGATGATCATCAAATCGTCATCATCCGAGACTTCCTTGATCGCGACGAGCTTACCGACTTTTTCCGTCGTCTTTATCGTGATGATGCCCTTGCCACCACGATGCTTGCGGGGATAGTCTGAAATTGGTGTGCGTTTCCCGTAGCCCTTTTCTGTAACATTGAGAATCGTGCCTTGTGGGTTTTTGATGACAACCATGCCGATGGCGAAATCGTCCTCACCCACTTTGATCGCCCGCACGCCAGAGGCAGACCGTCCCATGTCTCGCACCTCTGTTTCGGAAAAACGCACCGCTTTTCCTTCGTGCGTGGCAACCATGATATCCTGACTGCCGTCGGTTATTTCCGCGCCGATCAGTTTGTCGTTCTCCCTTATAGATATAGCAATTATTCCGCCTCGTCGCGGATTGCTATACGCTTTCAATGCTGTTTTTTTGATGATTCCCTGACGCGTCGCCATAACGACATAATGGTCTTCATCAAAAGCGCGGACATTCACAAATGCTGCAACCTTTTCATCTGGTTGCAGCTCGAGCAGATTGACGATCGCCCGGCCTCGCGCCCCTTTGCCAACCTGAGGGATTTTATAGACTTTAAGCCAATAACATCTGCCTTTGTTGGTAAAAAACAACATGTAGTTGTGATTTGAGGTCACGAAGATGTGTTCGATGAAATCTTCATTGCTGGTTGTCGAGCCGGTTGACCCTCTGCCTGCCCGCCGCTGTGTACGGTACTCCGAGGTCGGAAAACGCTTGATAAAACCTTTGTGGCTGATGGTTATGACCACTTCTTCGTCGGCAATCAGGTCTTCCATAGAAATAGAGCCGAGGTCCGGTACGATTTCGGTCCGGCGCTCATCGCCATATTTTTCCTTGAGCTCGAGCAGTTCCTCTTTGATGATCTGCATGCGCAGATCACGGCTGTCGAGGATCGCTTTCAGACGCTCGATCAGTTGGATCACTTCACGATATTCCTGCTCTATTTTTTCCCGCTCCAGGCCAGTGAGGCGCTGCAGGCGCATGTCGAGGATTGCCTGTGCCTGAATTTCCGAAAGTGCAAACCGCTCCATCAGGGCTGTGCGGGCAGCATCCGGGCTTTCGGATTTCTTGATCAGCTCGACGATCTCATCGATATTGTCGAGACATATTTTCAGGCCTTCGAGAATATGGGCGCGTTTTTCCGCCTTGTCCAGGTCATAGCGCGTCCGGCGAACCACGACTTCGTGGCGAAAATTGATAAAATGCTGCAGTATCTGTTTCAAATTCAGAACGACCGGACGGCCCTCGACCAAAGCCAGCATGATCACACCGAAGGTCGTTTGCAACTGAGTGTATTTGTACAGATTGTTGATGATCGCCTCGGGATAGGCATCGCGTTTGAGTTCCAGAACAACGCGCATTCCGTCTCTGTCAGACTCATCCCGGATGTCGGAAATGCCCTCTACTCTTTTATCCCGGACCAGTTCTGCAATTTTCTCGATCAGATTCTTTTTGTTGACCTGATAGGGCAGTTCAGATATGATAATCCGCTCCCGATTGTTCGGAGCCGGCTCAACGTCGGTCCTGGCGCGTACTTTCACGCTGCCCCGGCCGGTGCGGTACGCCTCATCGATGCCTTCATATCCATAAATGATACCTGCCGTCGGAAAGTCCGGGCCTTTGATATGTTCCATCAGCGTGTCCACTGTAGCCTCTGGATTATCGATCAGCTCAGCAAGGGCATCGACAACTTCGCTGAGATTGTGGGGAGGGATATTCGTGGCCATACCCACAGCGATGCCGGAACTGCCATTCACCAGCAGATTCGGAAGAACCGAAGGCAAGACCGTAGGCTCTTTGAGCGAGTCATCAAAGTTTGGCGCGAAATCTACCGTCTCTTTGTCAAGATCGCGCAACACCTCCTCGGCGATTCTCGTCAGCCGCGCTTCTGTGTATCGCATGGCTGCCGGCGGATCGCCATCGACCGAGCCGAAATTTCCCTGGCCATCGACGAGAGGATATCGCAGAGAAAAGGTCTGCACCATCCTGACCATGGTATCGTACACAGCAGAATCTCCATGGGGATGGTACTTTCCGAGTACTTCACCCACGATTCGTGCTGATTTTTTGTAGGCGCTTCCTGGCCGCAGCCCGAGGTCGAGCATGCCATACAGTACGCGCCGGTGCACGGGTTTCAGTCCATCGCGGACATCCGGCAAGGCTCGTGCAACAATTACGGACATCGCATAGTTGATATACGATTCCCGCATTTCCTTTTCTATAAATACCGATTTGACCCGGCCCTGATCCGTATCACTCATTGTTCTTCTTTGCCTGAAATATTAGTACCTTTGAACTTCTGCTTCCTGCGCGGGCATTTGGTGATCATACCAAATGTGTCATGGTTGTGCTGCCACGATCAGATATCGATATTGGTCGCAAACCTGGCATTTTCTTCGATGAACTTTCGGCGCGGCTCGACGTGATCGCCCATCAGGCAGGAAAAAATATGATCTGCTTCAAAAGCTTCCTCTATCGAGACCTGCAGAATCGTCCTCGTCTCCGGATCCATCGTCGTCGACCAAAGCTGATCCGCGTTCATCTCTCCGAGACCCTTGTAACGCTGAATCGTGACTTTTTTGTTTTCGTGTTGCTGCAATAGTTCATCCCGTTCGGCGTCATCAAAAGCATAGTGCTCCTTCTTTCCGGAAACGATACGATAGAGAGGAGGCTGGGCGATATAGATATGGCCATTTTCCACCAGTGGCCGCATATATCGAAAGAAAAAGGTCAGCAGCAACGTCCGGATGTGCGCTCCGTCAACGTCGGCATCCGTCATGATGATGACTTTACTGTACCTGAGGCGAGCGAGATCGAACTCATCACTGCCGATGCCGGTTCCGAGGGCCGAGATCAGTGTCCGGATTTCCTCATTGGCGAGTATTTTATCGAGGCGTGCTTTTTCAACATTGAGTATTTTACCACGAAGGGGAAGGATTGCCTGAAACTGGCGGTCGCGCCCTTGTTTGGCTGTACCGCCTGCTGAGTCACCCTCGACAAGGTAGATTTCACATTCTTCCGGATCGGTATTTGAGCAGTCCGCGAGCTTGCCCGGCAGACTTCCGCTATCCAAAGCGCTTTTGCGCCGCGTCAGTTCGCGTGCTTTTTTGGCTGCCTCGCGCGAGCGTGCCGCTGTCAGGCACTTCTCGATGATCTTCTTTCCTACCGAAGGGTTCTGCTCGAGGTATTCACTCAGTCCCTCAGAAATGATCGATTCGACCACACCGCGGACTTCGCTGTTACCGAGTTTGGTTTTCGTTTGTCCTTCGAACTGCGGCTCGGCGACTTTCACGCTGATGACCGCCGTCAAACCTTCGCGAACATCCTCGCCGGTAAAAGAAACATCTCCGGATTTCACCAGATTGTTTTTTACCGCATAGGAGTTCAGCGTTTTGGTCAGCGCTGCCTTGAAGCCGACGAGATGTGAGCCACCCTCTATCGTGTTGATATTATTGACATAGGTATAGATATTTTCGGAGAAGGATTCCGTGTACTCCATGGCAACTTCAACCGGCACATTCTCACGCTCGCCGGTGAAATAGAGCACCTCTTTGTGCAACGGCGTACGCGCTGTGTCGATATAGCGCACGAATTCATTGATACCGCCTGAGTACTGATAGGTCTCGGTGATATTCTTCTTTTCGTCGCGTACCGTGATTTTTAAGCCGCGGTTGAGAAATGCCAGCTCACGCAATCTCTCCTGCAAAATCTCATATTGAAATTCTGTTGTCTGAAAGATCGTGCCATCTGGTTTGAAAGTTACTTTGGTGCCGGAAATATTCGTTTCTCCGCACAGTTGTACCTGACCTGTGGGAATACCTTTCTCATATGCCTGGCGATACTTTTTATTGTCACGAAAGACTTCTACTTCCAGCCACTCCGAGAGCGCATTAACCACGCTGACACCGACGCCATGAAGTCCGCCAGAGACTTTGTAGGTCTTTTTATCGAATTTTCCGCCGGCGTGCAGGACGGTCATCACCAGCTCAAGAGCCGGCTTTTTCTCCACCGGATGGATATCGACAGGGATGCCACGGCCGTTGTCACGAACCGTTACCGTTCCATCGGCATTGAGCGTGACCTCTATTTCGTCACAATAGCCTGCAAGCGCCTCATCGACGCTGTTATCGACGACTTCATAGACCAGATGGTGCAGGCCTCGTGAGGTGATATCCCCGATATACATCGCGGGGCGTTTGCGTACAGCTTCAAGTCCTTTAAGGACCTGAATATGGCTTGCGTCGTAATCATTCTTGACTGCTGCTGGATTACCTGTCACTTTTTTGCGTCCTCTTTGATCTGCTGCTTAGCGTGAATCAGCGAAAGATGATTTTTTTGACCGCGTTCGTCCCGACCCGTTCGTTGATTTTTCTGATGATATCTGGTGAAATCATGGAAAGTTCATTTCGCCACGTCGCTGAATAGACTTTTATCTGCAGCGTCCCTCTTTCGAATCTGACCGGGCGTGAAATTTGTGCTACCTGTAAACCGACCACACGCGGCCAGGCGGTAAAGACCTGTCCTTCGATTAACAGCGCCCTGTGTCTGGGATCCTTGAATATCTGATCAAAAACCTGCGCGAGTGCTTTCATTTTGGTGAGCTTTGTTGACGTACCAGGTTGCCGTTCGTGACGATAAATGTGGAGTTATCCGGGGAAGGAAAATTTATTCTGGTTGCCGAGGTGATAAATGTCTGTCCAAACCGGCATATCGTTTCAAAAACATGTTTTTGCCGGCCTGTATCCAGTTCTGAATAGATATCATCCAGCAAGAGAACCGGAGTTACACCGGTCTTCTTTTTCAAATAGTTCAGTTCGATGAGCTTCAGCGCCAACAAGACGCTTTTCTGCTCACCACGCGATGCATGTTTGCGGACATCGCGGCCGTCGATCGTGAGAACGATATCATCACGATGCGGGCCTATGATCGTTTTTGATAAAGCGACTTCTTTCCCGAATACTGATGCCAGGGCTTCCTGGTATTGTTCTTTCGTTTCGATCTCTTCAACAGAAGAGTGAGCGTAGTGTATCTCAAGAACTCCCTTGTTTTCTGAAATACTGCCGTAGTACTCTTTCAGTGG
Source organism: Bacteroidota bacterium (assembly GCA_011375275.1). Taxonomy (GTDB): domain Bacteria; phylum Zhuqueibacterota; class Zhuqueibacteria; order Zhuqueibacterales; family Geothermadaptataceae; genus Geothermadaptatus. Next base: position 8,695 of record DRLW01000418.1, on the reverse strand, counting down.
CTCTGCTATGTTGTGCAGAAATTTTCTTCTGCTGTTGATCAAAGAGCATCCCGCTTCGGCGAGGGTCTCATTCCAAATTTCAAGCTCTTGTACGGATATTTTTTTTTCAGCAAACAACGCCAGCAACTGATTGCGTTGCCTGAGTATGCGCTGGTATTCCTGAAGGGTTTTCAGATACGACCTGTTCGCCTGACTCAGCAGAATATCCAGAAATTTACGCCGTTCTGCCGGCGTGCCGCTGGTGATCCTGTGATCTTCTGGGCTGAACAGAACCAGAGGAAATTGACCGATCAGGTCTGAGTGACGGATAACCCGTTTGCCATCCAGTGAAATGCTTTTTCTGCGACCGTTTTGGATGATGACTATTTTGTGGGTCACACCATGGTCGCTCTGGTAGTCTCCGGATATCGTACTCGTATCCCGGCCAAACTGAACCATCTCTGTGTCTTTTGAGGTTCTGAAACTCTTTACCAGACTGAGGCAGTAGATACTTTCCAGAATATTGGTTTTTCCCTGTCCATTCTCTCCGGTCAATATATTGAGATGAGGATGGAGCTCGATGTCGAGCTCTGTGTAATTTCTGAACTGTTTGAGCGATAATCTGGAAAGCAGCATCAGCTTCTATCCCGATTTCTTCATAGTTACACTGCGCACAAGGATATCGGGATGACTGTCTCGTTTGTTTCTCTTCACGTATGCTATTTCACGTCAGTCCGGCTTTTTCAGGCTATACAGTATCGTTCAGCTTGATCGGCATGATCAACATCATCAGGTCTTCGTCTTCAACCTGCTCGCTCGGACGTACGATTGCTGCACTCCCGCCATCGCGCAATTTGAAGATCACTTCTTCAGTATCCAGATGGCGAAGAACGTCCTGGATATATTGTGCATTGTATCCGATGTTGATCGCGTCCCCGCTATAATCCACAGGGATCGATTCCTGCGCTTCCCCTCCGACATCGATGTCCTCAGACTGGATGACCAGAGATGAGGGGCTGATATTGAACTTAACCTGCTGGGAAAAAGCACTGGAGAAAATAGAAACGCGCTTCACCGAAGAGATGAGCAGCTCACGGTTGACAACCATCTCTATGTCGTTGTCGATCGGGATGACCCGTTCGTAATTCGGAAACTGCCCTTCGATGACTTTGCTGTATATTGTTGTATTTGCATCTGCCAGAGTCACGTGGCTGTCGCCGATGCTGATATTCAGCATGGCATCCGGCTCGAAGTTTTTGGCAACAAGATGCAGTGCCTTGGTCGGTAAAATAACCGATGCCATTTGATCGGAACCATGGAACGACTTATCGCAAATTTTGGCCAGACGGTGGCCATCAGTGGCAATCATCCTCAGCTCAGAAGATACGATTTCCATCAGGACACCCATCAGGGTGGTGCGCAGTTCATCAGTGCTGACCGCAAAAGCGGTTTTATCGATCATGCGCATGTATTTTTCCGCAACAATGCTGAAGGATGTTTCCGCATCCTCCACACCGATCTGCGGAAATTGATCATCCGTTTCACCGACGAAACGGTACATTCCCTTGTCTGTAGAAAGGGTGATATTGTTGCTGTCGTCCACAGCTAATGTGATGGGGATTTCCGGTAACTCGCGGATGATTTCGAACAGCTTTCTTCCGGGGACGGCAACAGCACCTTCTTCAGTATCATAAACGGTGCAGCTGGTCTTGATGGATATTTCCAAATCTGTTCCGGATACGAAAAGCGTTTCGTCTTCAAGGCGGAGCAAAATGTTGCCGAGGATCGGAATCGTGGTTTTTGTTGGAATGACTCCGATAACTTTTTGCAAGGCAACGAAGAAGTCGGTTTTGTTTACCGAAAATTTCATGTTCTATCCTCCAAGAGATCAATCTTGTAATAAAGAAATAAATAGTATAATATTCAAGAATTATTATTGTAATAGACAGTGTGGATATGTGGATATCTCGAGAAAGCGCGCTCTAAAATGCTCGTTTTGTTGCCTTTACTTCTGTGACCAGTTATACACGTGCTATTCACAATCTTCTGATATCCGTGGGTAGTGTGTGGGTAACTTCGGCCGGTTGTCCACACATCTCTGTAAATCCGCTTGTCGATTTGCTTTTGACGGCTTTTGTTAACGATCTCTCCACCTCTATCCACAGCTATCAACATACCCTTGTGGATATGTCTCTGTGCAGACAAATTCTCTCAAGCCCTGCAGGACTGTCTCACCTTCAGGGTATCCAGTTAACTCAGCTAACGGGCCAGGTTCGAATACCGACATCTGTTATTCCGGCCTAGATGTGCGGGGTTACGGGATCTTATCTTTTTGGGCCCGAGCCAGAGTCCGGGAGATTCCGGTCTTCTCCTGCGGGGAAACCGGAATGACGGTTCTGAGACAGAGGTGAGCTGTGCTCAGGCAGACTGGTTGAAAAGATTGAACTCTGCTGTGTTAAGTGGATAACCAGAGTTTGGAAAGTAGATAAAGCAGATACTTCTTCTTCGCCGAGATGCTCTTCTGTCATATCAGGATCGAGCGGGTCGTGTTTCAGCTTCCCCCTAAAGAGACTCCATCTCTATTTTTTTATTGATATTCTCGATGTCCGAGGCGATGAGTTTGTCTTTTTTTCGCAAATTATCGATGGTGGTGATGGCGTGAATGACTGTGCTGTGATCCCGCCCTCCAAAGTGCAGGCCGATTGTTTTCAGAGAATGCTTGGTGTGATTTTTTGCGTGATACATTGCCATTTGCCGCGCCAGGGCAACTTCTTTTTTTCTCGTCTTGGCCCGCAGCATGTCATCGGGTATGTTGTAGTAGCCTGCCACAATTTTCTGAATATCTTCAATCGTGATGTGTTTTTTCTTGTGCGAGATGATATCCTTGAGTACTTCTTTAGCCAGATCGAGGGTGATATCCCGGCCCTTCAGGGATGAGTATGCCAGCAGTTTGATCAGCCCGCCTTCGAGCTCTCTGATATTGGATTTAACGCTATAGGCCATCAGTTGCACGACATCGCCCGGTAATTCGATTCCATTTTCCTCCGCCTTTTTCAGCAGGATTGCTGTTCTGGTTTCAAAGTCCGGCGGTTGGATGTCTGCAACAAGCCCCCATTGGAAACGCGACAAAAGCCGTTCTTCAATGCCTGTAATCTCTTTTGGAGGGCGATCCGAGGTCAGTACGATCTGTTTGCCGTTCTGATGTAATGCATTGAAAGTATGGAAAAACTCTTCCTGCGTTCTCTCTTTGTTGATGAAAAACTGGATGTCGTCCACCAGCAACAAATCGACATTGCGGTAGATATTGCTGAACTCTGTCGTCTTGTTGTTCTGTATCGAGTTGATGAACTCTATGGTGAACTTCTCACTGGAAACATACATGACGTTTTTTACAGTGCCTTTCTGTAAAGAAAGGTTGCCAATGGCTTGAATCAAGTGCGTCTTTCCCAGCCCGACACCGCCGTAAATCACCAGTGGGTTGAATGAGGTTGCACCGGGTGCTTCTGAAACAGCGAGCGCTGCTGCCTTGGCAAACTGGTTACTGCTGCCTTCGACGAAATTGTCGAACGTGTAGCTCCGATTCAATTGGACAGGAGGCGCACCATTTTCAGCGACCCTGTTTCTTTTTCTGTTCATCGAGGGCAGATGCAGAGGAGCTGTATCGTTTCCATTGTTCACAGCGATGGAGTAAGTCAATTTGCCATTGGCTCCGAGTACTTCTTTCACCGTGTGATTGATCAGGCCACTGTAGTTTTCTTCCAGCCATTCATAGAAGAATTGGCTCGGCACCTGTACAGTCAGCGAGCTGGCTGCCAGGTCCAGAGCTGTCACTGGTTGGAACCAGGTCAGGAAGGTTTGTTCGGGTACCTTCTCTTGCATGATCGATAAACAGCGATCCCATACTTCTTTTGCCGCATGCTGCATAGGCTTTACCCATCGGTTAGGTAAGTTATCAACAACTTCTTGCGTTAAGCTATTGTTTACGTTTCATTAATTTTAGATGAAAAAGATCGTTTTTTTCAGGAGGCAAGATTTATCCACAGCCGATGTGGATAACTTCATACCGTATAACAGAATTAAAAACAGATAGTTGTTACAGGCATCCCCAGAGTTATCCACAAATGACGCTATCTGAAGACTCGTGGTCTGTCTGACACATCTTTGCAGAGAGGTAATACAGAAAAGTTATCCACAAATTATCAAGATAGCGGTGGGGTAGGTTGAGCGAACGGAATTTATCAAAACTGTCTCCAATGTCAAGAAAAAAGAAAATCTCATGGATCATTTCCTTTTTCATTATTGGATCACAGCATTTTACCACGCATCAGTGGTCATGAATCACCGGAGAAATGAAAAATGATCGCAGGTATTTTATGCCCGGAAAAAAGCTCTGCGCCGGGAGTTTTTCCTGTGCGATTCATTTATTAGCAGTGACTGGTTGGCGGCGCACTAAGACAACTTTTTTGATTTCACATATTCCTGGCTTCTTTTACAGAAAGTGTCGATTTGCATGCTGAGCAGAAAGGGAAGCTTTTCTGAATCTCTCTTCAGGGCTCTCAAGCTTGTTTCCCAGCTCTCCGATTAATCGCTTGACTTTTTCCGGGCTCATGGTTATTATTAGTGTTCTTTTCAACTACTGAAACCGTACAGATTTACAGGAGATACAGGACCGATGAAACGAACTTTTCAGCCATCAAACAGAAAAAGAAAAAACAAGCATGGATTTCGTGCTCGTATGAGTACTAAGGCAGGGCGTCTTATACTCAAGAGAAGAAGACAAAAGGGAAGAAAGAGACTGACAGTCAGCGATCCTGCCTGATTTTGAATTTATGAAACGTCACGGCCTCGATAAGCGTCGTATCCTGCGCAGCAAAGCGGCGATAGCTGCACTGTTTCAGGACGGCAAAGTTATCAGATGTCCCTATTTTGATGTTTTTTATCTGCCGTCTGATAAGCCCGAGGTTTTGTTTGCTGCGTCTCGACAATTCAAAACGGCTGTTGATAGAAACAGGGCAAAACGGAGAATGAGGGAGGTTTACAGATTATCCTCTGTACGAGAGCACAGGCTTCGTATCAGTATAATTGCAAAGCCTCCTGCATTGTCTGCGCCTTTTGATAAAGTCATACGCAAATTTGATGATGTCCTGCTGGCTATACCTTCTGCCAAAAAACACGATTAGACAGGTCTTCTCTGCTTTCTCTTCCTTCCCACACGTATTTCCACATGCAGTCGCACAGTACTTCAGCTAAATAATTTGATCCGAGCCCAAACAATAAATAAGAATTTCCATGAATACTGACAAGAATGCAATCATCGGTCTGGTTTTGGTCGGACTGATTCTGGTTTTTACGACGACAGATTATTATAAAAACTGGCTGTTCGATGGACAGGTGCCGCAAGCCTATGATTCAGCTCCACCAGTTGACCCTTCTCTTTCAACAGAGACCATACCCGACGATAGCCCTGTTATCAAACCAGGCCAGGAACAACCCAATCAGCCATCCTTGTCTCGATCATCTGTTCAGGAATCGGAGACAGAACAGCCCTCTGCACAAATGCTCTTTCCTGTTCACGAAGAGAGAATCGTTACCCTCGAGACAGATAAGTACATAGCGAAAATTTCTTCCAAAGGACCATCGATCGTTTCATGGCTGCTGAAAGATTACCCCGGACCGGACGGCTCTCCAGTTGAGCTCATTTACGATCCGGTCGGTAATTTATCTCTGACCTTTCCCGGTGAAAATGACAGCTTGACATTTGCTGACTATGTTTTTGAGCTGCGCTCAGACAGAGATCATTTTGTTCTCGATGAAAACACCAGAACACAACAACTCGTCTTTGTACTCGAAGGGAAAAATGGGCTTTCTGTTTCTCAGACGTTTACTTTTAAAAACGACGAGTATGCTTTTGATCTCGACGTGCAAGCCCATGGGCTCGGTGAAGAGTATCGAGGTTTTAAATATCTCATGAACTGGTCGGGAGGTTTGAATCGGACTGAAAAAAACATTCAGGAAGATATGAACTACTCCAAGGCATGGACGCTGACCGGTGATGATATAGAATCTTTTGATGTGTCCACGGATAAAATACTGGTCGAAGACAAGTCTGACTGGACGATTAAATGGGGGGCAGTTCGTACAAAATATTTTACCGCAGCGATCGTCCCTCAATCCCGAGAGGGGCAGGGCGTAACGATCGTTGGCCGGACCATTCCCCTCGCTCCCGAACTCCTTTTCAAAAAGTATTCTATCGCCCTGCAGATGCCAGTAGTTTCAAATCAAGTTAACGATAAGTTTTTTATTTATTTAGGGCCTCTGCAGTACACGATTGTATCGAAGTATGGTTTTGGCCTGGAAAAGATGATGGATTTCGGCATTTTCCTCATTCGGCCGATCAGCAGGCTTGTTCTGTACGTCCTGACTTTTCTTTATGGAATCATCGGCAATTATGGATTGGTCATCATCGTTTTTTCGATCCTGGTCAAACTGGTGCTCTATCCATTGACGAAGAAGAGCTTTCAGTCGATGAAGGAGATGCAAAAATTGCAGCCGGTCATGGCCGAGCTCAAGGAAAAATATGCGGATAATCCGCAGAAGATGAACGAAGAAATGATGGCCTTGTACCGAAATTATGGTGTCAATCCATTGAGCGGTTGTATGCCGATGCTGCTGCAAATGCCGGTGCTCTTCGCTCTCTTTGTTGTTTTCCGCTCCACGATCGAACTGCGCGGAGCCTACTTTTTCGGGTGGATCACCGATTTGTCTGCGCCAGATACGGTCTATCAGTTACCGTTCTCCTTGCCCTTTTATGGTGACGGCGTGAATATTCTCCCCCTGATCATGGGGCTGACGATGTACCTGCAGCAGAAGGCGACCATTTCGGATCCCAAGCAGAAAGCGATGATCTACCTGATGCCGGCGCTGTTCACGTTCATGTTCAATAATTTCCCCTCGGGTCTGACATTGTATTATACACTGTTCAATATCTTTTCTGTGATTCAGCAGAAATACGTGCCGGATACACCGCTTGATGAGAAACAGCCGCCGCCGGAGAAAAAGAAAAAGCAGGCCAAGACAAAACCGAAGTCTCGAATGGATATCTATAAACAGCAGGCGCGATCTCGAAAAAAGTAATCCTCTTTGCCCCGTAAGATTGCGGGGCTTTTTTAATAGTATGCCATGAAGCAGATTGGATGATGAGCCAATCCGACAGAACAATTGCTGCTCTGGCAACCCGGAGCGGACGTTCAGCCCTTGCCGTGATACGCGTATCCGGTTTAAGGGCATTTCAGGTTATACGCCAGTTGCTCAGCACAGAGGACGCGGAGCGTCTTGAAGACCGCAGGGCTTCACTCGTTTCTCTGTATTCTTTTGGAGAGGATAACAGGCGGCGGCTTCTCGATGAGTGTATTGTTGTCCCTTATACGGCTCCGGAAACCTTTACCGGCGAGGATATAGTTGAAATATTTACCCATGGTGGGCGTCTCATCCCCTCGCTGGTCCTGCAAAGTCTTGTCCGGGCCGGGGCTGACCTGGCTAAGCCGGGAGAATTTACCCAGCGTGCTTTTTTGAACGGCAAGATAGATCTGGCAAAAGCAGAGGCGATCGATAGTCTGTCTCATGCTGATACCACAGTAGAGCTTGATCTGATACATCATCATTACTCAGGTCAATTTTCTTCAGAAATCAAAAAAATCCGTTCGGAGATCACAGACCTGCTCAGCCTGCTGGAGCTGGAGCTTGATTTTGCAGAAGAAGATGTGGAGTTTGCCGACAGGGCAGAGCTGCGTTCGCGTCTCGATTTTTTGGAGTCCTTGTTGCACAAACTCTCACACTCCTATCAGCGTGCGCATCTCATACGCGAAGGCATACGGGTTGCCATTATCGGCAAACCGAACGTCGGCAAATCCAGCTTGTTGAATCTCCTGTTGAAGCGGGAGCGGTCTATCGTCACGGATATTCCTGGCACGACCCGCGATGTCATCGAGGAAGCGGTAGAAATCCGCGGGCAGAAATATGTTTTTATCGATACAGCCGGGATTCGCGAAGCAGATGATATCGTGGAAAAAGAAGGCGTACGCCGCAGCCAGTCAGCGCTTGAAAATGCAGATGTGATTATGCTGGTGATCGATTCCAGCCGCTCTCTTGACCGCGAGGATTGGGAGATCAGACAACGCGTATTGCAGCAGAAAACATCTACTCAAGGTATTATCATCATCAACAACAAGACAGACCTCGACGTGCAGGCAGGCGTAGAAGAGAGGCGATCTTTCTGTGCAGACATGATAACACTGGAGCTGTCATGTGTTACTGGTGATGGCCTCGAAGCATTAGAAAAAAGTCTCACGGCTGCGACACACGATCTGTATGCCTCTGGTTCGGATGATTTTATGGTTTTGAATCTGCGCCAGAAAAATGCCGTGGATCGCGCTCTGTCAGCAGTCGTTTCTGCAAAACAGCACTTTGAGGAAGGATTGTCCCAGGAGTTTATTGCAACAGATATACGGCACGCAATAGATGCTCTTTCCGAGCTGATCGGAGAGATAACGACAGAGGATGTTCTCGGACATATCTTTTCTAATTTTTGTATCGGCAAGTAGCTTTTGTTTCACGTGAAACAGTGTTGGTAAATAATGAGCAATGACATATACGACGTCGTGGTTGTGGGCGGCGGGCACGCAGGTACTGAGGCGGCTCTCGCGGCCTCGCGCATGGG